>CAYWBO010000073.1:0-10342 GCA_964456625.1 uncultured Lentimicrobiaceae bacterium
GGCAAGAACATTAAATTTAGAACTTCGTCCTGATGGAATAAAAAATATTCTTATCCGATGTGGAGTAATTAATACGCCTTCTCCTAAACGAACAGAGAACAACATTATTGAAAAATTAAAGGATCGTCCCAAAGAAAGAGTGGATATTTATGAAAGTCGTTTGGTTAAATTAGAAAAAGACTTAAAAAAATTTGCCACAAAAAGAACCGAGCCGGAAAAAGTAGCTGAATTAATTGCAAGAGTACTGAGTATGAATAAACCAAAAGTCAGGTATCAGTTGGGGCACATGTCGAGGCTGGGTGCATTTTTAGAGAAGCTTCCGCAATCGTGGGTTGATTATATTATGGGGAAAAGAGAAGGTTAAAGATGACGGGAAAAAAGCACGAACCGCTAACCGTTGGATAGAACCCGGGTCACCTGTATCCCCTTTTATTAACAAAACAGAACAAAACTCTATGGATTATAAAACGACTTCTCTGAAATTTGGATTTTACGCTTCGATCGCTTTGATGATATTGACAATTGTTACATTCGGATTTGCAATGATTGCCATACCCCCTGTTGGGCCCTATTGCCCTGGGAATTGCATGGACTATCCTTTTAGTGATTTGCTTCATTATTACCCCAGAGATTACTACTGGATGTACGTTGCTATTTTTCAGATTTTTGCTTTTATTATTTTTGTGGTTTCCCTGCATAACAATTCTTCTGATGATAAAAAAATATTTAGTTCAACAGGCGTTGTTTTTGCGCTGATATCAAGTATCGTCTTATTAGCGGATTACTATATTCAATTTGTTGTAGTTCCGATAAGTATGATGAAAGGAGAAACAGAAGGAATAGCATTACTGACTCAATATAATGGACATGGGATATTTATTGCTTTGGAAGAATTGGGTTATATCACCATGAGTATATCTATGTTCTTTTTAGCACCTGTTTTTCCCGCAACCAATAGACTCAATAAATCAATACGATGGGGTTTAATAATACCCTTGGTACTGAATGTTATATCGTTTATTTTATATTCAATCAAATTTGGCATCGATAGAAACTATCGATTTGAAGTTGCTTCTATTTCTATCGATTGGGTGTGCTTGATTTTAGTAAGCTTTTTAATCAGTATCTACTTTAAACGATCGATAAAAGCAATAACGATAAAATAGGCTACACTCACCATGCGCTATATACAACAAGGATTCCAGCGGTTTTCGAGCGTTTGTGGCTCATAAAACAAGTCGGTGTAAACTTGATAGGAAATTTCCGGACAACCCGACCATGTCTTACCGGTCGAAAGATCCGTTTAAGGTGGTGGGGGAGCTTGCTGCCTGGCAGGGCCATATTACGGAACAGGTTAACCCCATGAAAGACGGGATGGCAAAACTGAAAGCAAAGGGTATTGAGGCGATGGAAGATTGAATGAAAATCCAAACGTGTGGTGTGCGGAATTTGTAAATTTATACACTTTAAAGATTATTAAAATGAATTTCCCCTGGTTCAAACGAAATGGCATTTTCTTTATGCCCGTAACACTGGCAGGCTGGATCATTCTGATCGCCAGCATTGCCTATGCCGTATATATTTTCCTGGACATCGACAGCCGGTCGCATTCGGCCAGCGACACGCTGATGAACTTCGCATTCCGTCTCCTGATCATCGGCGTCGTGTACTCCGGGATCGGGTTTCTGACGAGCCAAAAGGTCAAAGAAGGCTGATCAGTGCTTAATGCCTCCTGCCAGGTCTGTGGCGAAAGGGACGGAGCTGACATCATCGAAACCAAAAAAGACCTCCGCAAGATGGCCAGGTACAGGAGCCTTGATCGGAAACCATGAGAAAACCTGTTTGATTTCAGAACAAGGAACATCGATTTTTGATTTTTGAATTCCTTCTGATCCCGGGTCTCGGGATTGATTTTAGCTTTTTTAATTGTTTTATTTTTACGGCTCCAAATCCCAAGATCATGAAAAAGATAAAACTCTATCAGGTGGATGCTTTTACCGACCGGTTGTTTGCCGGTAATCCGGCAGCGGTATGTCCGCTGGACACGTGGCTTCCGGACGAGGTAATGCAGTCGATAGCTGCGGAGAACAACCTGGCGGAAACGGCTTTTATCGTTCCGAAAGGCGAAGCGTACGAGATCCGATGGTTTACCCCGGCGGTGGAAGTGGCGTTGTGCGGCCATGCCACGCTGGCCACGGCGTATGTTTTGTTCTTCTGTCTGGATTATCAGAAACCTGAAATCGTGTTTCATTCCTTCCAGAGCGGGGTCCTGAAAGTATCCCGTAAGGAAGATACCTTGTTTCTGGATTTCCCGGCCGATACATTGAAAAAGTGCGATGTTCCTCAAGCACTGGCTGACGGTATCGGCATCATGCCATCGGAAGTTTACAAAGGCCGGACCGACTACATCGCCGTGGTGAATACCGAGGAAGAAGTGAAAAATCTGAAACTTGATTTCAATGCCATCAACAGCCTGGATGCCCGCGGACTGATCGTGACGGCAGCGGGGGATGAGGTGGATTTTGTATCCCGATTTTTCGGCCCGCAGGTGGGGATCAACGAGGATCCGGTGACGGGCTCGGCACATACGTCGCTGACGCCGTTGTGGGCGTCGAAGCTGGGCAAAAAAGAAATGACCGCCCGGCAGCTGTCGCAACGCGGCGGCAGCCTGACTTGTGTGGACAAGGGGGAAAGAGTTCTGATAGGAGGGAAGGCCGTGCTTTATCTCGAAGGGGAAATCAATATTGAGTGATCAGGCATTCTTATGGCAAAACGTACTTAATTCTTCATTTTTTTCTTCCCTTGAAACAAAATCCCTGTTTGGTTTGTCTAAAGCCGAAACGGTTTTTCATTCGAAAAGAATTTACCTTTAGTGCCAAACATTATCACCATGCGTTTCCTGAGATATTTGCTGCTTTTTGTCCTGATGGGAGGAACCCTGCCGGGGCTGGCACAATCGCAGGATACAGCAAAAACCATCCGTAAATCTTCGGCTTTGTCGTTGTCGTACAACAGCTCGCTGATCTATCCGGGCCTCAGGGCCGGTTTGGAGCTTCCCATGGAAACCATCCGCCTGATAAAACTGAAGAAGTCGGGAGAAAAGAAATATTTTGTCAAGGACCGTTTTATCACGGTGAATCTGGGCTGGTATCATCATCCCGGATACCACGACAACGTCTATCTGACCAGTGGCTGGACGATGCGCCGGACCAATGCCCGGGGATTCTTTACGGAATTTACGCCCGAAGCCGGCATCAGCCGGACTTTTCTCGGTGGGACAACCTATGTGGTGGATGGAAACGGTGACGTCAGCATCAAAAAAGGAGCGGGCTATTTTTACGGGCTGGTATCGGCAGGAGGGGGTATTGGTTACGATTTTGAAAAGACAAAGCAGCTTCCCTTGAGCCTATTCTCCAAACTAAACCTGCTGATGATGTTCCCCTACAACAGCACGATCTATCTGCGCCCGGCGCTGGAAATCGGAGTCATTTTTCGGCCGGCACATTTCCTCCGGATGAAAGTAACCTCAAAAGAAAAGAAGAGATGAAACGCATCCTGTTAGCGACAATGGTTCTTTTGGGTCTGGTTTCCTGCCAGAAAGAGAAAATCAGCATGGGTACTGATGTTTCGGATACCTTTTATGTGGATAATGCCGGCGCTTCCATGCGGGTGCTGGTGGAAGGGAATACGGAAAGCCACACGTTCATACTTTTCGTAGCCGGCGGGCCCGGCGCCGGTTCATTTTTCTATAACACCACTTACATCAAGGCCCACCTTGCGGATAAATACGCCTGTGTTTTCTGGGATCAGCGGGATGCCGGTGCGTCGCAGGGCAATGCCAACAGCAGCGACCTGAATCTGCCGCAGATGACCGACGATCTGAAGAAAGTGATCGAAGTGATCAAATACCGTTACGGAGCAAATACTTCCGTGTATCTCATGGGCCATAGTTTCGGCGGGCTGCTGACGGCGTCTTTCATGACGACCGGTAGCAACCAGGATCTCGTGAAAGGATGGATCTTTGCCGACGGCAGTCACAACTATCCGCTCAACGACAGCCTCACGCGGCAAATGCTGCTCACCACCGGAGAACATCAGATCCTTGAAAATGACCACGTGGGTCAGTGGCTGCCCATCGTGACGTATTGCGAATCGCATTCCGGCAATTTTTCGCTGGCGGAATCTTTCCAGATGGAAGACTATGCCGAGCAGGCCGAGAAGCTGTTCAGTGTGGTGAAGCAGGTAAGCTTGTTCGACCTGATCCGTCAGTATGCCGTCAAAGACCACTGGCCGCTGACATCCATGTTGTTTAATTACCTCTATTCTTCCAACGATGATTTCAATCAGGCGTTGGCAAAAACGGAATTCACCTCGCAGCTGTACAAGGTTACCGTGCCCACGTTGATCATGTACGGTCGGTATGATTTCGTCTGTCCCAAAGAGCTGGGTGAAGACCTTTACAACCATATCGGCGCGAGCAAAAAGAAGATGGTGATCTCACCCATCAGCGGGCATGACATCTTCCTGCAGGATGAGGTATTCTTTTGCGATCAGATCGGTCAGTTCGTTGCCGAAAACAAATAAGGGAACCTGTCGACCCCTGATCTTTATGAAAATATATCCGGTTTTTATTGTTGAACCAAAATATTGTCAGGGCGTTTCCACATCTGCCAGAACATATCTGTAGCCTGATGGATGGCGCCTGTATCGGTGATATAAGTGGCGTTGTTGTCCTGGTTTTCGGTAGGGCCGCAGTTGTGATTCCAGCAGGAGGCCCCTTCGCCCGATGCCGACCAGTTGGCGGAGCCTTCACGATAGACTACGCCCGGAATGACAAACATCTTGTTGTGCATGATGTTCCAGAAACCGGCATCGTGTTTGGCTTTGATATGAATGTTGGCGATCCCTTTAAACAATGGGGTGACGTCGCCTTTGTCGTTCATTTGCTTGTTGTCGCGGTAGATGTAAATTGTAACGCCGGATTGGGCCAGGCTGATCAGTTCTTTGGCCAGCGGTTTGTCGGTGAAGCTGTACATAGCTACGTACATTTCCTTTTGTCCTGCAGCTTTTTTCAGCCATTGGATGTCGATTTTCTCCAGGTTGGTGGCAGGAGAGAAATAGGTAACGGTTTTAGCCATCAGGGGAGCTGTAACAACCAGTGACAGCAACATCACCAGAAAGAGGCCCGCAAATGATTTTCTTCTTGTCATAATTTTTATGTTTTAAAACGGCTAAGATTGGAATTTTTTTGGCGCGAAAATGTGTGGATTCCGTAAAGGCGAAAGAATGGAAAAATCCACTATTTCGGTTTTTAAAACATTTTGATCTTTCTGTTTCCATACAGGCGAGCGTCTTATTTTGTCTGCTGTAACGGGTTTCGTATGTTTGGAAATCACCCTTCAACAACGTGTTGCAGCAGTTTTTTCAGGATTTCTTATGAAGATAATTCGGTGATGCCTGTGTATTTTGACTTACAAAGTTTAAATTTGTTAGGAAGAAATAGTTTTCCGGTTCGGATAAAACTTGAATTAAATGGACACAAAAACCACGGCTTATGTCGAAACATGCAAACACTGAATTATCCAAAACTTTTCTGACAAACGAGGCAATGGCATCGGTGCTGCAGAAGGCTTTAAAAGCCAAGGGTATTGTCAAGAATGATGACACGGCGCTCTTGTTCTATGACCTGGATTTTTTGTCGGAGAGAATTGCCAACCTTAAGCATCTGTTTCCTGAAAATACTTTTCATACCATCGCCGTGAAGGCCAATCCGCTGATTAAGGTATTGCAGCACATCCGTAAGCTGGATGTAGGACTGGAGGTGGCGAGCCTGCCGGAGCTATACCTGGCGCAGGAAGCCGGATTTCCTTCCGGGAAGATCATCTTCGATTCTCCGGCCAAGACCCGAGAAGAACTGGAATATGCCCTGAAAGCAGGCGTATGGATCAACGCGGATTCTTTTGATGAGCTGGACCGCATTGCGCGCCTGCTGGAAAAAATAGATTCAGACAGCAGGATCGGGGTGCGACTCAACCCGCAGGTGGGCTCGGGAAACATTAAGATTACCAGTGTGTCGGATACGTTTTCCAAATTCGGTATCCCCATGAATGAACACCGGAAGAAAATCAAGGAGTACTTCTTTAAGTACGACTGGCTGAAGGGAATTCATGTGCATGTAGGCTCGCAGGGTTGCCCGGTGTATCTGCTCCTGGAAGGCCTCAAAAAAGCCTTCGATTTCGTGAATGAGATCAACCAAGACCTCGAGAGCCGTTCTTTGACAAAAAGGATTGAAGTTTTCGACATCGGTGGCGGGCTTCCCGTTTCGTACGATGAAAATATTACGCCGGTTTCCATGCAGGAATATCAGAGTCTGCTCGCAGAGAAGATGCCGCTGTTGTTCTCCGGCGATTTTCAAATGATCACGGAATTCGGCCGCTACATTCACGCCAACACCGGCTGGGCAGCCACGCGGGTGGAATATGTGAAGCAGGAAAAAGATTATAATATCCTCATGACCCATGTGGGTGCCGATTTCATGCTGCGCGAGTGTTACAACCCCGACGACTGGCATCACCAGTTCAGTGTGACTGACAGCAAAGGAAACCTGAAAAAGGGGACGGAAACTTTCAGCTACTCGATCGCCGGGCCGTTGTGTTTTGCCGGAGATATCCTGGCAAAAGACATCGCATTGCCTCTGGTTGAAGAAGGCGATTATATCCTGATCCACGACGTCGGCGCCTATACGCTGAGCATGTGGTCGCGTTACAACAGCCGCCAAATCCCGAAGGTAATAGGATATCACAATAACAAGGACGATTTCAAGATTCTTAAAAACAGAGAATCAAGGCAGGATCTGGTGGACTTCTGGTCGTAAACGGGCTGGGGTTTCATCTTCAAAAATGAAAATTCCTTAGTCCGTATGTAGAAATTTCGCTGATTTAGCGTAAAATTGACATTTTATTTAAGGGAGATCCGGGGTAGTAGTATAAATAATTGATGCCGGAAGGCAGCGTTTACGAAATTATTGAAATCATGAAAAATCAAAATAATCTAAGATGGGGCATTATCTCCACAGGGATCATTGCCCACAAAATGGCAGCGGCCATTGGCCAGGCCTCAGGTTCTGAAGTTTGGGGTGTGGCATCCAGAAACCTTGAAAGCGCGCAGCTTTTTGCAAAAGAGTACGGGATACAAAATGCGATCGCTCCCTATTCGGAGTTGATCGCCCACCCTGATGTGGATATTATCTATATCGGGGTTCCCAATCCGTTTCACTACGAGCTGATCATCGAAAGTCTGAACCACGGCAAACATGTGCTGTGTGAAAAACCTTTTACACTGAATGCCAGGGAGACGAAAGCATGTATCGATCTGGCCCGCAAAAAGAACCTCTTTTTGATGGAGGCGTTATGGACGCGTTTTTTCCCTGTAATGCAGGAGGTAAAACAACTGGTTCAGGAAGGAGAAATCGGAAAGGTGCACCAGGTTACGGGAGATTTCCTGATAGAACGCGATTACGATCCGAAGCATCGGTTGTACAATATCGATCTCGGCGGCGGCGCTTTGCTGGATATCGGCGTTTATCTGCTTTCGGTGGCGCAGTTTTTCCTGGGGAGTCCCGAAAGCGCCGAGGGTATCACCCGAATGGGGAGCACCGGCGTGGACATGCTGGACAACCTGCATCTGCGTTATCCCGGCGATGTTTACGCATCGCTGGTTTGCGGATTTACAGGACATAAACCCCAGGAATTTACGATCTCCGGAAGTAAAGGCTATTGTAAGATCCCTTCGCCGTTTTATTGCCCTTCGTCGTATGTGATTGGAAACAAAGAATTGGAAAGAACCTTTGCACGTCACTACTGGGGAAACGGTTATGCGTACATGATCGAGGCAGTAAGCCGGTCTATCCTGAAAGGGGAAACGGAGCACCCTTTGATGCCGTTGGAAGAGACCCTCTTTCAGATGGAAACCATGGACGAACTGCGCAGGCAATGGGGACTTGTTTACCCGGGAGAAAAGCAATAAGGTTTAGGTATTAATCGAAATATTTATTGATCAGTTCTTTCAATTTGATCTGGTCAATAGGTTTCGAGATATAGTCATTACATCCGGCTTCCAGTGCTTTTTCTCTGTCTCCTGCGAGCCCGTAAGCTGTTTGTGCGATGATGATCACACTTTTATTGAATTCACGAATTTTTCGTGTGGCTTCAAAACCGTCCATTACGGGCATTTTCATATCCATCAGGATTAGATCAAGGTCACTGTTGATTTGACAAGCTTCAACTGCTTCTGCTCCGTTTGATGCATTTAAAAGTTTTTCAGCAATATTCTTAATGATTCTATTCAAAAATATTTGCGAAACTTCGTCGTCTTCGGCAACGAGAATTTTTAGTTTTCTGCTTTCGTTTATAGCCATACCTTCAGCAGGAGCAAGGTCTGAGATCATTTTTGTCTCCTCTGGCAGATGAATGGGAATCGTAAAATAGAAGATAGAACCTTTTTCCTCCAGGATACCGGTTTTAGGATTCTTATGCATATTAGGACATACCCAAATTTTGCCACCAAGCATTTCAATATAGCCTCTTGAAATTGTCAATCCTAACCCCGATCCCTCATAGTCGCGGTTTATTAATTCGCTGCCTTGTCTGAACCTTTCAAATATGAGCTCTCTTTGTTCTTCGCGAATGCCTCGCCCCGTATCTTTTACGTAGAATTCAAGAAATTCACCCTTTTTCTCACAGCCAAATTCAATAGAGCCTGATGGCGTGAATTTTATTGCATTTTTGACAAGATTGGTGAGAACAGCATATATCTTTTCTCTGTCAGTTTTGATAACAGCGTCATCCTTTGATAAGGAATCTTTGAAAGACAGATTCAGTTTTTTTTGTTCGGCTTCTTTTTTGAAGAAGATGTAAATGTACTCGAGTTGCTCATTTACATTTGTTTCTTTAATAGAAATTTCAACCTGTCCTGCTTCTATTTTTGAGATATTAATGATGTCGTTGATGATATTGAGCATTCGCAAACCACTTTTTTCGATGATATCAATGAATTTCTGTTGCTCTTCGCCCGTTAACATTGGCTCTCTCAATAGTTCGGTAAAACCGAGAATGCCATTCATAGGAGTGCGAATTTCGTGGCTCATATTGGCCAGAAAAGCAGATTTCAGCCGGTCGCTTTCTTCCGCTTTGTTTTTGGCTTCTATGAGTTCCTTCTCCGCTTGCTTGTTCCCGGTAATGTCAAATATCACACCATCAATGTAAAGTGGCTTTCCGTCTTCCCCATGTATTGGTTTTCCTTTTTCATAGAAATAGCTTAAAGATCCGTCCTTTCGTTTGAATCTATATTCAACTTCAAATTCAGCATTATTTTTTATTGCATTTGTAACGGTCTCCATAACCTGAGGTTTGTCTTCAAAAAACATAAACGGGTCAATAGAACAAACGTCATCTTTTCGCAGTTCACCTTTGGTATAACCGGTTATTTGTTCAATAACGTCATTGAAAAATTCCATTTTGCCTTTTTTTCTGAGATGGAGTCTGTAAACGGCAGCCGGTAAATTTTCGGCAAGCGTGCGATAAGAATTTTCGCGTTCCACTAATGCTTC
Source organism: uncultured Lentimicrobiaceae bacterium (assembly GCA_964456625.1). Lineage (GTDB taxonomy): Bacteria > Bacteroidota > Bacteroidia > Bacteroidales > F082 > Sulfidibacterium. Next base: position 9,608 of record CAYWBO010000073.1, read on the forward strand.
TTCTGCCCGTTTGCGCTCCGTGATATCACGACCGATGGCAACGATGAATTCTTTCTCCAGTTTAACGTAGTTCAGGTTTACCTCTATCGGGAATGTCGATCCGTCTTTCCTTCGAACAACCCCTTCCGTAAGCAGGCTTCCCTTTTTTTTGACGGCTTCTATAAGTTCAAGTGAACCTTCTTCCGTCAACTTCGTATCCAAATCAGACGGACTCAATGAAAGGAATTCTTCACGCGTATAACCCAGTTCCTGATAAGATCTCTCGTTACAGTCCACAAATTTTCCGGTTTCAAGATCGATGAGTTCGATGGAGTCGTTGGATTGATCAATCAGGGTGCGGAATAATTTTATTTTACTGCTGGCTTCTTTTTGTGCGGTAATGTCGGTAAAGAACCCGATATTGTGTTTTTTACCGTCGATAAAGATGATGGCGTTATAAATATTTACAAAAAATTCAGTTCCGTCCTTTTTCAAACAAGGGATGTCTTCCGTGAAATTTTTTTCACCCATGGCCAGAGATTTAAAATCATCTTCGACAAAATCCAGGCTTTCTTTGGGGTGTAAATCCTTGATCGTTAGTTTTAACAGCTCTTTCTCGCTGTACCCGAACATGTTGCACATGGCCTTGTTGGCCAGTTTAAGTTCCATGGTTTCCGCATCCACCAGCAGGATCCCCTCGGCCGCATTCTGGAACAGCAGTCGGTATCTTTCCTCGGAATCCGCCAGCTCTTTTTC
>CAYWBO010000073.1:10442-13769 GCA_964456625.1 uncultured Lentimicrobiaceae bacterium
TTTTCATTCACATCTATGAAGATGCCGGTTTCAATATCAACCACCTCAATGGCGTCATTCGACTTGTCGAGCAGCGTACGGAATAGTTTTAACGATTCTTCGGCCTGCTTCCGCTCGGTGATGTCCTGTTTCACACCGTAAATTCTGGTGGTTCTGCCCACAGCATCTTTCTCGATCCTGATGTTGACGCTGATAAAACCGAGTTCGCCCCCAGCGTACAAAATACGGTGATCAAATTGTGTACTGTAATCCGGGTCGTTTGTTTCAATTGCTTTTCTGGCTTCGTCGGTTAAGATCTTTCTGTCATCCGGGTAGATGAATTTTTGGACGTAATTTTCGCTGGACATGGTATAGCCGCCCTCCAGCTCTGCAGAGGTATGGATCAGGGCATAGAACTGATCGTTGAAAACAAATTGTTTTTTTATCACATCAAATTCCCAGGTAGCAAGTTTGGAAATTTTTGTGGCTTCATCCAGTTTGGCTTCACTTTCGCGCAAGACTTCTTCTGCCTGTTTGTTGTTCGTGATATCCGAGGCCATCCCGCAAAGAAAAACAGTATCGCCTTTTTCGTTGAGTATCGGGAACATCCGGTCCCAAATCCATCGAATCGTTCCATCCGGCAAAACAATTCGGTACTGAGCTTCTCCACTGAATTTTTCGAATAGCTCTATGGCAATACCCTTGTCTTCTTCATAAACGGCTTCGAGCCATGCGTTCATATCTTCTTTAACCGTTTCAATGGATCGCCCCCACACTTTTTCATAAGCAGAGTTAACGTAAACCAGCTCTCCGGTTTTATTGGAAATCATATAAAAGACAGCATCCACATTTTCCAGTATCTGGTGTAAATGTTCTTCACTTTCTTTCAGTATTCTTTCCGCCTCTTTTCTTTCTGTTAGGTCAATGAAACTGATCAACCCTTTTCCCCAGGTTTCTTCGTACCCCGGGACAATTGAGAGTTGAGAGAGAACCTGCTTTATCTCACCATTCAAAGTCCTAAGTGGCATTTCAACATCAACGCGTAATTTTCCTTCCGCCAGCCCGATAAATTCTTCCTTGAGACCTTCGAATGATCCTTCAGTAAAAAGATCAGACATGTTGTCTTGTATTTCCTTTATGCTGGTTGCTTTTGCAAATTTTAATATTTCTTTATTAGCGTCAGTAATTTTAACCATTAAGGCGCATTTAACCAATTCTTCAGCATGTTCATCGAAATACAAACGAAAATCACGAATTCCTTTTTCTTTTAGTTCGTCGAAATAATTTATTACTGCTGAAAGATCAGCCTCCCAGATGGCTGTGGCCGCATGCTCAAATAAATCGCGGTAACGATGTTCGCTCGTTTGTATTTTTTCTTCGGCAAATTTTCGCTCAGTGACATTTCGCATAGAATATAACAAGTGTGTACAATGTCCGGTGGTTCCAACTACTGGAACAATAATGTTATCCAGATAAATATTTTGTGTGCCCAAAGAAACCATTTGTTCATATTGTACCAGTTTCTTACTTTCAATGGCGCGAATAAAATATTGATCTTCGGGTTCGAAATACTCTCTTGAGAATCCAAGTCCTATTAATAATTCATCCCGGTATTTTCCAATAATATTATTTATTTTGGATGCATCACCCGGGAAAGTTTGCTCTAACAAATTAAGGTAACTTTGGTTAACAGCAACAAGGCGTAGTCTGTTTTCCGGCTCCACCTTCATCAACGTCTGCATATCTGTGGTGTTATTGAAAACAAGCGACAGACGTGCTTCACTCTCTTGTAGGTCTTTTTCAGCCTGTTTACTATCGGTAATATCCCGTGCAAATGTTATCACTTCATCTTTACCACTAACAACCATCCGGGCACTGAAATCGCGCATCCCTTTTCCGGGAACGGGCAATTGATATTCAAATGTTTGTGTCTCGCCCGTCTCCAGGGCGGCCTGAATGTTCCGGTCAACCAACGCTGAAAATTCCGGAGGCATGAGGTCCCGGTTCAGTTTCCCGATAATGTTTTTAGTTTGCACCGAGAGATCTTCTTCATGGGCTTTGTAGTCGAGGAATCTACCGTTGCGATCCAATCTGAATACCAGGTCAGGAATGGCATTGGTTATAGCTTTATAACGCTCTTTTTCTTCGAGCAAATTCTGTTCGATTTGCTTGCGCTCGGTTATATCGCGTCCATAACTTTGTATTCCAATTATTTTCCCCTCTTTGTAAAATGGAGCTGATAAGGCTTCTACTAAATGGATACTTCCATCTTTTCCTTTTGCTTCATATTCAATGGTACTATTAATTTTTTCTCCCTTAATTAAAGCCGCCAACCTCGCCTCATAAAACGGTAAGTATTTTTTAGGTAAAATATCCCAAACTTTCATGGATAGAAATTCTTCTTCAGAATATTTGAGTATATCGCTCATAGCTTTATTTACGGATAAGAAATTACCGGTTAAATCCGTAATGAAAATCCCATCAGGACTTTGCGTAACCAACGTTCTGAATTTTGCCTCGCTCTCAGACAAAGCTGCCTCAGTCTGTTTGCGTGCTGTGATATCCGTAAAATTCTCGACAAGGAGTTTCTTTCCTTCCAAATTTATTGTGGTTACCGTTTTTAGAATGGGAATCCTTTTCCCATCTTTATTGATCAGAATGCGTTCGGAGTTGTCTACCAGTTGTTTTAGATCTGTAACCGGGCATTTCCCATTTTCCGCCGGGCAAATGAATTTATGGCAATGATTACCGATTATTTTTTCTTTTGACTCTCCAAAAAGTTTTGCTGCTTCTTCATTTACGTCAACAATAGTATGAGTTTCCGGATCAACAATCATTATTCCGGTTGATATGGCTTCCAGAATGATCCTGGTTTTGGCTTCACTTTCGCGGAGTGCTTCTTTCGCATATATTCGTTCTGTGATGTCACGGATATTGCATTGGATCACTTTTAGATTGCCTTCTGAATAAACATTACTTACAAATTCCACTTCTGTTATTTCTCCGCTCCGTTTCAGGATCGGTATGTCATCAAAGCGGACATAGCCATGGGCCTTGAGCGCGGCACAGGCCTTGTCCGACTGTTCCTTATTGCTGAAATGGACTGCTTTCCATAATTCTTTTCCAAGAATTTCTCTTAAAGGAAGGTCAATAAGGTTTATGATGTAGGGATTCGCGTCGATAATTTTACAGGTTTCAAAATCAAGGATCAGAATCCCATCTTTTGCCGACTCAAAAAGCCGGCGATAGCGATTCTCAGAAACATGTAATGCTTCTTCAACAGATAATTTCGTCTTTTTTAAACCTGTTTTTCTTTTTGTATTTTGGCTGGCCGGCGATTTTGTCATG
>CAYWBO010000074.1:0-13701 GCA_964456625.1 uncultured Lentimicrobiaceae bacterium
TTTCTATTTATCAAAAACCTTCGGTTTCTTCAGCACAAAAGTCCTTGTCAGGTTAAATCCGAAGACGATGTCGCCGTTGCGCCAGTTTCCGGTGGTTCCGGGGATAAAATATTGGCCGATGATCCCCTGCGAATTGCTCAGAAACAGCTGGAAAACGTGGCCGCCGGTTTCGATATCGAAACCTACCGACAGGCTGTTTCGGTAAACAGAAGAAGGCTGCTTGTTGAGCATGGCATAATATTCGAAATTAAAACTGGTATGCTCCGTGATTTTGATCCTGCCTCCGGCGCCCAGGGCCATGATGTTGTTATAATCTGCCGGTGTGGTCACTAGATTGACATGCACCAGCGATGGACTCAACTGCAGGGTAAGACCGGGGCTGAACTTCCGGGCAATGAGCAACTGGTTCAGAAATACCAGCCGGTTGCTGAAATAATAATGAATAGACAAGTCCTGAGGCTTGAGCGTATTGATGCCCATATCTCCGAAGTAAACCATGGTAATGGGCATGGTTTTCTCTCCGATGCTCTGTCGCAGCAACTTGATTTTCACACTTCCGTCGTAGGTCTTGTTGTAGGAACTTCTGCCGACGGCTACTGCCAGCCAGTTTGTGATTCCAAACTCAAACCCCAGCCGCATGGTGGCCTGATCCAGACCGAAGAACTGGTACGCACCCTGGTTTACATAGCCAAAATGGTGCTGGATGTCCAGGATCATGTCTCCTTTGGCCGGCATCTCCACCGATTGCCCCAGCACGATCCGGGTGGTTTTGAAAGAGGCTTGTGTGTAAACGGTCTTGGGGCCTGAGTTCGCAAATAAATTCATCAGATTGGTGGAATCGCTTTGTGAAAATGCGGTTCCGATGAAACAGAAACTTACAATTATTAATGCCAGTGTTTTTCTCATAATATGAATTTAATGATTTTTTACTTCAGTGGATTTAAATTTACCTTGACGGTGACGAGGAAGCTTTTGGCAATTTTTCCGACCACGGGAGCGGGGATGGAAATGCCGTAGTCGCCAATGGTGATGGGAAATTTGGCATCGCCGACGATCTTTCCGTTGGCCACGGTAAAGGTGCCGTGAGCCGTAAGGGTGTTTGTGATCCCGTGGATCGTCAATTTTCCGGTGATTACGGCAGGATAGGTGCCGGATTTGGAAAAGTTGATGTCTTTCAGGTTTTCGACTTTTCCGACAAACATAGCGTTGGGATATTTGTCGCTCTCCACATATTCTTCGTTAAAATGTTCCTGCATCAGGGCTCTTTCGAATATAAAGGACCGCATGAGGGCTTTCACGACAAAGAATCCCGACTGGGTGTCCAGGGCACAGTCGACCTGATTGTTTTTTGCCTCGATGGTTTCGAGCTTGGTTGCGGCATAAAAGCTGATGTATCCATTCTTGGTGATGTATCGCTGTGCATAGGTTGGCATGGCCAGAAGAAGGACAAAGCTTGCAATAATGAACTTTTTCATGTCTATTTGATTTTTGGTTTATAAATAATTGAACAATGTTCCATGATGACATCCGTACCATTGTATCCGGCGCAGAAGCCTTTGATATAGGTGGTGTCACGGGTGGACAGCGCCAGCGCTTTTTTCTGATTGTCGTCCAGCATGGTGCAACGGATACCGCTGCTGCCAAACATGCCCTGTTTAAAAGCAAAGACCACCACCACCAGCGAATCTGAATTTTCAATGGAGGAGGGAACGCCATAAACTTCAATCACTTTGCCTCCCGGGTCCAGTTTGTTTTGCGAGGCTTCATTGTAGCATTGCTGAGCGTTCATGGTAATATCCGGTTTTGCTTTTTCAAAATTCCGGTGCGGTTTATTGATGATAAAAAACCAGATATAAGCGGCCAGGAGGATCCCGATCAGAAAAAGTGTCCCCAGAACTCTTTTGAAATTTTTCATCTTTCTTATTTTAATGGTTGATCATTTAATTATTTGGCATTCCCTGGTTGATCCAGGCTTCGATTTTCGAAATATTGCAACTGCTCAATTTCCCGCCTCCTTTCGGCATGGCGGAATAACCGGGAGCCTGCTGAATGCTTCCTAAAAAGCGGCCGCCGTTGACAGCTGAAACCATATTGCTGTAACTGTCGAGCGAAATATTTCCCGACGCATAAGCACTGTTGTGGCATCCGGTGCAGTTTGAGTTGATAATGGGCATCACCGTAGCGGTGAAAGTCACCCCTGTGGTATCACAGGGTCCGGAAGGGTACAATCTCTGATAGTTGTCGTTATAGCAGGATGAAAATGTCCAGATAAAGAACATGCCCGATCCCAGTAGCAGGTTTTTAATTGTTCGGTGCACCATTGTTTATCCAGATTTTAAAAGTTGATAAATCACATGAAGACAGTTTGTTTCCCCCCAGAGGCATGGCGAAGAAACCCGGATCCTGGTTGATCGCACCCCAGAGTTTTCCGTTGTTTACCACTGTGATAATGTCTGCGTAATTGCGCAGATAAATTCCACCACCCGGACTGGGTGCGTTGTGGCATCCCAGACAATAGGTCTGAATGATCGGAAATACACTTTGAGAGAAGGTGACATTGGTAGTGTCGCAACCCGCATCGCAACTGTTGTTCAAAGCACCCTGGAGAATCCATGTCTTAATCGAGTTGATCTGATTTGTTGTCAAAGACGTACGCGACGATGGAGGCATTTTGTCTTCGCCGGATGCCGTAATGGCCCGGTACAACTTGCTTCCGCCGGGGTTTCCGGCTACGACACGTCCCGTGTTTATGATGGAGGCATAGTCGGTGAGTTGAACCCCTTCTCGATGGCTGGTGGCATCATGACATCCTGAGACGGCACAATTGCTGACCAGCAAAGGAAGCACGGTATTTTGAAAATAGACGGTGTCCGGATTGCAAGAGCTCGTCGATCCTCCACCGCCATTGCCGCCACCACCAGCGAAAGTTGTATCCCGGACCCAGATTCCGATGGTCGAAATATTACAACTGCTTAATTTGGGCATTCCCTTCGGCATGGCGACAATCCCTGGGTCCTGACGGATGGAAGCCATCAGCGATCCGTTGCTGGCATAAGTAGCAAGGGTGGAATAATTAGACAGGTCGATGCCCGCCCCGGAAGAAGCCGTTCCACTGTGGCAGCCGTAACAATATTGCTGTAAGATCGGAACCACACTTCCCGGATAAGTGACGTTTGATGTATCACAACTTGTCACCGCCCCCCCCGAGCCGCCGCCGGTTGTGTCATTTACCCAGATACCAATGGTGGCAATTTCGCAACTGGTCAGCTTGGCGCCTCCCAGAGGCATGGGATTGTATCCCGCATCCTGGCGAATGGAACCCATGAGCGAGCCATTATCGACCACGACCATTAACGATGTCACATTGCTCAGGTCGATCCCTCCGGAAGGATTGCTTCCGCTGTGACAACCGATACAATATTTCTGAAGGATCGGCTGCACGCTTCCCGCAAAGGTAACAGAGGTCGTATCGCAGTTCAGCTGGGTACAGGCATTATTTTTCGCTCCCTGGCTGACCCATGTCAGCAGATCGGCGGCCTGTGCGGAGGTCCACGAAGGATAGTTTCCCGGAGGCATGTGTTCTTCTCCGGTGCTGGTTATGGCGCGGTAAATCCGGCTTGAAGACGGGTTTTGTACGTCGATACCGCCGGTCCGCATCACGGAACCGTAATCGGTTAAAACAATACCTTCTCTTCCTGTGCCGGCATCATGGCACCCGCTGACGGCACAGGTTGAATTCAGCAGGGGAAGGATGTCATTTTGAAAATAAACAGTGTCGGAGCTGCAGGCCCCACTGTTTGAAGCGGTGTTGTTGTAGTAAATACCCGGTGCGTGTGTGCAGCTGCTCATCCACCAGACGAATCCGGAGAAAAATGCGATGATACCAGGTAGTCCTTTCCCATTAATAATTTTCATGTCAAAAATGTTTGTTAAATTGGAAATATATATTGGATAAAGAAGTACCTAATAACTTAATTTTATATGTGGGTGCTACTTATTTTTAAGTCAATGTAAAACGGTTACTTTTTACAAAGACGATTGTTTTGTAGGATAACGGGGTGTTGAATTTTATATTGTCTAAAAATAACGATCAGATGATATTCTGAGGTGAAAATTTTTGAGAAAAGGGTTGTTTTACAAAAGAGGGGATTGTTATAAACAACACACGTAGACACTTGTATTTCAATGAGAAATAAAATAGAAAATGGATCGGAGTCCGCACAAAAAACATTTTTGTTAAAAAATGTTATAACCTGAAAAGAAGAAAATCGCCTTCCGGTTTTTAGAATGTTGATCGCATGGCTTCTACCGGCTCAAGACGTGAAGCTGTCCAGGCGGGGATGTATCCCGACACCAGTCCGATGAATATCGAAACAGACAGTCCCAGTACGATATTTTTAACGGAAAGCGTCAGTGCAAATCCGATCAAATGCGTTGCTGCAAAAGTGAGAATGAAGACGATAAGCAGTCCTACAATACCTCCTAAAATTGCCAAAAAGATAGATTCAAACAGGAACTGAAGCAAAATGAAATAATTTTTGGCTCCCAGGGATTTCTGGATCCCGATCTGGCTGGTACGTTCCTTTACGGTTACGAACATGATATTGGCGATACCGAAACCGCCCACCAGCAGGGAGAAGCCCCCGATGATCCATCCGACAATCGAAATCACGCGGAAAAGCGAATCAAAGCCTTTGGTGATGATGTCGGTTTCATTGATGGCAAAATTATCGTCGGCACCGGGCCTTAATTTCCGGATGGAACGCATGATCCCGGTAAGCTCACTTTTCATCTCAGCATTCGAGACATTGGGTTTGGCACGAACCACGATGGAAGAATTGATATGCTTTGAGTCTACCACGCTGCGAGCGTAATTCACAGGAACAATAACCCAGTTATCCGATGAATTCCCGAACACATCGTTTCCTTGTTTTTTCAACACCCCGATCACCACCAGTTTTCTTCCGAAAACCTTAATTTCTTTCCCCAGAGGGTCCTGATTGGGAAACAAATCCTCGGCCATGGTCGCCCCTATGATGGTCATATTCCGGCCACCCTGACTTTCGATTTGAGTGAAATAGCGGCCTTCCTGTAAATCGAAAGGCATCACATGATTATATTCGTAAGAAACAGCTACGATGGGAGCTTCTTCCACCGAGTTGTCACGATAATAAACATTTCTGGAAACGCTGAACATGAAGGCATCATCTTCGGCAGTGTAACTTCTCTTTAAAATCTCTTTTGCCTCTTGAGGTTTCGGCTGCGGGCGCTGGTAATATTTCCACCATGGATAATCTCCGCCCATGGCCCAGGGCCATTTCTGAATGAACAGCACATTGCTCCCCAATGAATTGATATCGCTTGTTATGTTATCCTGAAGACTATCGAATACAGTAAAAACGGAAATAACCGAGAAAATGCCTATTGTAATTCCCAAAAGAGAAAGTATGGTCCTTACTTTATTCGTAACCAACGAATTAAAAGCCAGTATCACGCTTTCGTAAAGAAGTTTTAAGATGATCATATTTTATATTTTTGACGCAGTTTTCGGTACAAAAACAAGGATTAAAATATATTTTCAAAGTTAAGCCAAAATTCCGTCAATATCTTGTATTTTGCAAAAAGAAAAATTTCTGCGTAAGCTATATTATAAATTACTTAAAATCATTGTGTTGTGAAAAAATTAAAAACGGCATTAATTTCGGTTTACCACAAAGAAGGTTTGGAAAATGTTTTAACAAAGTTGAATGAACTCGGCGTAGCGGTTTATTCTACAGGAGGAACTTACAAGTTTATTCAGGAAAAGGGATTCGAAGCAAAAACGGTCGAATCGCTGACTTCATATCCTTCTATTTTGGGTGGCCGGGTTAAGACCTTACATCCTAAAGTTTTTGGCGGCATTCTGGCCAGACGTAACAATGAATCCGATCTTCAGCAGCTTTCGGAATATGAAATTCCCGAAGTGGATCTGGTGATCGTGGATTTGTATCCTTTTGAGGAAACCCTGGCCAATACAGACAATGCAGACGAGATCATTGAAAAAATTGATATTGGAGGAATCTCGTTGATCCGTGCAGCAGCCAAAAATTTTGAAGATGTGCTGGTGGTGGCTTCGTCAGACAAATACAATGAATTGCTGTCCCTGCTGGATGAAAAATCCGGCAGCACCGACACGGAAGACCGCAGATATTTTGCGGCTCATGCTTTTGAAGTCAGCTCGCACTATGATACTGCCATTTTCCGTTGGATGAGCGATGGCAGAATCCCGGCTTTCAAAGAAAGCATACAAAACGCCAAGGTATTGCGTTACGGAGAAAATCCGCATCAGAAAGGTGTTTTTTACGGCGATATGGAAAAAGTGTTCGAGCAGCTTCACGGAAAGGAAATTTCTTACAACAACCTTCAGGATCTGGATGCAGCCATCCACCTGATCGACGAATTTGAAGAAACCACTTTCGTGGTGATGAAACACAACAATGCCTGTGGCGTTGCCACCCGCGATAATCTGCTGGATGCATGGAAAGATGCGCTGGCTGGCGATCCTGTTTCGGCTTTTGGCGGCGTGCTGATCACCAACCGTATGGTGACAAAGGACGTGGCGGAAGAGATCAACAAACTGTTTTTTGAAATTATTACCGCGCCCGGTTATGATGATGATGCCATGGAAATTCTGAAGTCGAAGAAAAACAGGATCATCCTGAAAAGAAAACCGGTCACATTCCCGAAACAACAATATCGTTCTTTGCTCAACGGTGTGTTGTGGCAGGAAGTCGACCTGGCTACAGAAGAAGCGGAACAGCTGGAAGCCAAGACGAATGTAAAGCCTACAAAAGAACAAATCGAAGAATTATTGTTTGCCAATAAGATCGTAAAACATACCAAATCGAATGCCATTGTCCTGACCAAAAACAAACAGCTGGTAGGATCGGGAACCGGACAGACTTCACGCGTTGACGCGTTGAAACAGGCCATTGCCAAAGCCGAGAGTTTTGAGCTGCCGTTGAAAGGTGCCGTGATGGCATCGGATGCTTTTTTCCCGTTTGCCGACAGTGTTGAGATCGCTGCCAAAGCCGGGGTTACGGCCGTGATCCAACCCGGTGGATCTATCAGGGACAAGGATTCCATCGATTATTGCAACGAACATGATGTTGCTATGGTGTTTACGGGTATCAGACATTTCAAACATTAATTACCTTTGTAAAAGAGAAAGATTAACAACAGATAAACAAAATAGAACCAATGGGCTTATTTTCATTTCTAACCAAAGAGATCGCCATCGACCTGGGAACCGCCAATACCATCATTATTTACGATGATAAGGTGGTGGTCGACGAACCCTCTATCGTCGCTATCGAAAGGACGACCGGCAAAATTATCGCCGTAGGTAAAAAGGCCATGATGATGCATGGAAAAACCCACGACAACATCAAGACCATCCGGCCTTTGCGGGATGGTGTCATTGCCGATTTTCAGGCTGCCGAAGTTATGATTCGGGAAATGATCAAAATGGTAGGGATTAAAAACGCCTGGTTTCCGCTGGCACTGAAAATGGTAATCTGTATTCCTTCGGGGATCACGGAAGTGGAACAGCGTGCCGTAAAGGATTCTGCCGAGCAAGCCGGAGCCAAAGAGATCCGGCTGATCCATGAACCAATGGCCGCTGCCATCGGGATCGGCATCGACGTGCTGGAGCCCACGGGAAATATGATCATCGACATCGGAGGCGGTACCAGCGAAATCGCCGTCATCGCTTTGGGCGGAATTGTAAATAATACATCCATTCGTATTGCTGGTGATGACTTCACCTACGACATCGAAGAATATATGCGGAAGCAGCATAACATTACCATTGGGGAACGCACGGCGGAGCGCATTAAGATTGAAGTGGGATCGGCCCTGACGGAACTTGAAAATCCGCCTGACGACTATGCCGTGCACGGACGAGATCTGTTGACGGGGATCCCGAAAGAAATTAAGGTAAACTACAAAGAAATCGCGGCCTGCCTGGATAAGTCCATTTCCAAGGTCGAAGCTGCGGTGCTGAATGCACTGGAAAAAACGCCGCCTGAACTATCCGCCGATATTTACCGGACCGGTATTTATCTTGCCGGTGGGGGTTCACTGCTGCGCGGTCTGGACAAGCGGATTCATCAAAAGACCAAACTTCCGGTACATGTAGCCGAGGATCCGTTGCGTGCCGTGGCCCGCGGAACAGGTATTGCTTTAAAGAACTTTGAAGAGTTTACCTTCCTGATTAAGTAAGATACAAATCGACTGACTTCATGCGGAATTTGATTATTTTCTTATGGAAACATCAGTTTTTCGTCCTTTTTATAATTCTGGAAGTAATGGCTTTCAGCATGCTGGTCAACACGTATTCCTATCAGCGTACGCTGAGTTTTAATGCTGCCAATGACGTCACAGGTGATATTCTGGATGCCAGCAACAACGTCTCCAATTACTTTTTCCTGAAAGCGGAAAATAAAAAGTTGCTGGAGGAAAACGCCCGTCTGCGCGATAAGCTGAAATCTTCTTATCTGTATCTTGATACAACCCGGATCCATAAGGATTCACTGTATGTTTATATTCCGGCAACCGTCGTACGCAACACCGTGAACCGGTTTGATAATTTCATGGTGCTGAACGTGGGGAAAAATCAGGGCATTCGTAAAGAAATGGGCGTGGTCTCCGATCAGGGGATTGCGGGCATCGTCATTGGCGTTTCCAACAACTATTGCATTGCCCTGTCGTTGTTGAATGAAAACGCAAAGATCAGTGCGCGCATCAAGAAAAACAACCAGCTGGTGAATGTGATCTGGAATCCCGACAACCATACTGTGGGCGAAGTGGTGGATATTCCGGCTCATTTCAATCTGAACGAAGGCGACACCATCGTCACCAGCGGAAATTCATTTATTTTCCCCGCCGGCCTGGTTGTGGGAACGGTACTTTCTTATCACAGAAGCGAAAATGAAGGCCTGAGCACGGCAACACTGAAATACAGCACGCCCTTCGGCCAGCTGCATTATGTCTATCTGCTGAAGAACCTGAAAAAGAAAGAGCAACTTCAATTAATCAAGGAGGCCGCCCAATGAACCAGTCTGTTGTAAAAAATATTATCCGGTTTCTCCTGCTAATCCTTTTACAGGTCCTGGTTCTCGACAACGTTCCGTTTCAAGGCTACATCATTCCTTACGTGTATGTTTTGTTCATTCTTTTGCTGCCCTTTCAGATCAACAAAAGTATGCTGCTGATGCTGGCTTTTGTCACCGGTCTTGTGATCGATGTTTTCGGAAATACGCTGGGGCTTCATACTGCGGCGCTGGTGTTTGTCGCTTTTCTCCGTCCCGGGGTGCTGCGGTTTTATTTTCCGAGGCTCGAAGCCGATCCCAACGATGAACCGGGGATCGCCAAGCTGGGATTTTCAGGTTTCCTGAGATATTCGTTCACGCTCATTGTGCTGCATCAGTTTACGTTGACCTTTCTGGAACTTTTCAGTTTTCGTCATTTCTTCAACTCCTTGTATGAAATCGCCCTGAATGCGGTCGTCACCACACTGGTGATCCTGGTCATCGAGCTGCTGTTTGCCAAAAGAAAAAGGCGGCCTGCACGGCGATAATCCTGATCCGTTTTCGGGTCGTTGCCTGTTTTTCCCTTCCGGGGAAAATCAAAAATATTGTGAAAAAAGTACAACAATTCTCAATCTTTTTTTACTTTCACCCCATTCAAAGGACGAAGGGATAAGCGAAATCTCTTGAATTTTATGATTATTAATTGCGGTAACTACTGAAAACAAGTATATATCACCTTTTTATTCATCAAAGTTTAAACCTATGAGTAATTCGTTAAGTTATGTGAGCGGGACCAGCAATATTCCCTTGTTGGGGACAACCATTGGTGAGATGTTTGATCAGACGGCCGCCCGTTATCCTGAAGTTGTTGCGCTAAAAGTGGTCCATCAGGATATCTCCTGGACTTATGCCCAACTCAAAGAACAAGTAGACCAGTGTGCCCTGGGACTTCATGCCATGGGCCTGGAAAAAGGCGACCGGATTGGTATCTGGGCGCTGAACCGTGCCGAATGGATGGTGTTGCAATACGCCACCGCCAAGATGGGTGCTATTCTGGTAAACATCAACCCGAGTTATCGGGTGCACGAACTGGAATATGTGCTGAATCAGTCGGGATGTAAGTTCCTTGTCTCAGACGAAAAGTCGAATTATTCGGATTATACGGGGATGATCTATGAGTTGCTTCCCCATCTGCAATACAGCGATCCCGGCCAACTGAATTCGGCCAAAGCTCCCAACCTGACCACCGTGATCACACTGGAAACTGAAAAGCGAAAAGGCATGTTCAACTGGCAGGATGTAATGGATCGGGGAAAGAACGTGGACAAAGTCATCCTGAAAAAGCTGGCTTCCAACCTGAGTTTCGACGAGCCCATCAACATTCAGTATACCAGCGGCACAACGGGTTTCCCGAAAGGAGCGACCCTGAGTCATCATAACATTCTGAACAACGGATTTTTCGTTACCGAGTCGATCCACCTGACCCATGAAGATAAAATGATCATTCCGGTTCCCCTGTACCATTGTTTTGGTATGGTGATGGGAAACCTGGGATGTCTTGGACACGGGGCCACCGTCATTTATCCCAGCCGGGCCTTTGATGCCGAAGCTGTTATCAAAGCCACGGACGAGGAAAAAGCCACGGTATTGTACGGTGTTCCTACCATGTTTCATGCGGAGCTGAACCATCCTGATATCGGAAAATACGATGTTACAAGCCTGAGAGCCGGCGTCATGGCCGGATCTATCTGCCCGGTGGACCTGATGAGAAAGGTACAGGATGTCATGAAAATGGAAGACATGCAGATTGCTTACGGGATGACGGAAACCAGCCCGGTAAGTACGCAGACCAACACGAACACGCCGTTTGACAAACGCGTGAGCACCGTGGGCAAAGTGCATCCCCATCAGGAGGTGAAAATAGTGGATCCGGTGACGGGCCTGGTAGTGCTCCGGGGTGAAAAAGGCGAGCTGTGTACCCGCGGTTACAGCGTGATGCTGGGTTACTGGAACGATGAAGAAAAAACGAAACAGGCCATCGATAAAGCCCGCTGGATGCATACCGGCGATCTGGCCACCATGGACGAAGAAGGCTACCTCAATATTGTAGGCCGCATCAAGGACATGATCATCCGCGGCGGTGAAAATGTGTATCCTAAGGAAATCGAGGCGTTTCTGCGGACACATCCCAAGGTCAACGACGCCCAGGTGATCGGCGTGCCGGATGAAAGATACGGCGAAGCCGTGATGGCCTGGATCATCGTAAACGACGGGGTACAGATCACCGAAGAAGAACTGCTGGAATTTTGCAAAGGCACCATCGCACACTATAAAGTGCCGCGGTATTTCAAGTTCGTGGACGAATGTCCGAAAACCGTTACCGGCAAGATCCGGAAGGTGGAAATGCGCGAGATCAGCATCAGGGAGCTCGGCCTGGAGCCGCTCGTCAGTGCGGCAAAGAACTAAAAATTTCTATTAAAGAAAAATTTGTAATCCAGCCGTAGAGGCGCCATGCATGGCGCCTCTACGGCTGTTGTATTTTGTAGATGGTCAGATTGTGCCAATTAATTCTACAAAGAAAAAATCTCTTCAAAAGTATCTTTCTTCTTCAGGACCGAGACCAGCCTTTTTTCGTTGACCAGAATTCGTGTGGGCCTTGGAAATGAATTGGTATTGGAGGTAAAGAAACTCGGGTCATAGGCGCCGGTTTTATAACAGCAGACCACATCGCCACGGCGCGGTTTCCGCTGGAAAAAAACTTTGTACTTTGAGATAATATCGCCCGAATAACAGAGGTTTCCGGCGATAAAAGTTTCAAACGGCTCCTTGTCCTGTCGGAAAGGTTCGTTGATGATCGTCCAGGGATTCACCGGGGGCAGCAACATAGCCGTGGCAAAGCTGGTGACCGAGGCCTCCAGTGTGGTGAGGTGATGGTTCCCGGCTACTTTCCTGACATGACTTACTTCGGACAGCGTAATGCCTGAATCCTCGGCGATGCTTCTTCCCGGCTCAATGACCAGTTCCGGGTTGTCAAGCAGCGCCAGGCCATGTTTCATACTCATGGTTTTTCCTTTTACGGTGAGGTTTCCGGTAAGGATTTTTTCGAGCATTTTGTGCTTCGGAAAATCCGAATACATTTTTTCGCCGCTCCACACATCAGGATTGATCTTCCCGTTGTCGTCGCGACCCAGGCCGCCGGATTCGTTGTTCCACACAAATGTTTTGGATTGATCGCCGTTTTGGCTGCTCAGAAATCCCGAACGCACGCGTTCTTCAAGATAAATCCATTCTTTTTTAGTAACATAATCCACAGGAAAACCGCCTCCGATGTTCATCAGTTTAATCGGAAAACCCTGGTCTCTGACTGTTAAACTCAGGTCGATCAGAATGCCTATCGCTTCCAGGTAAGCGTCCGCATCTGTAACCTGCGAGCCAATATGAGTATGAAAACCATGGAAATCGATGTGCTTCAACTGTTTCATCTTTTGCATGATTTCCGGAATGTTCCGGATGTCCTCCCCAAACTTACTCCAGACACCGGCGGTAAAAATATTGGCATCGGTTACGTTGCTCATATTAAAACCGGCAACCCGGATGGCAATGCGGGCCTTTTTATTTTGAAGTGCAGCCCGTTCGTTGATGATAAGGAGTTCTTCGAAACTGTCGGCAATGAAAAACATATTCTTATCGACGGCTTCATCAATGAGCCGGTTGCTTTTGGCGTTTCCGTTCACATCCATGTTGAACGGATCCATGCCGCCCTGAAGTGCCGAATGCATTTCATTGAGGGATGCCACATCGGCGCCGATGCCTTCGTCGGCCATCATCTTAAAAACACTGGGATGCGAATTGACTTTTCCGGCGAACCGGATTTTCCCGTTGGGATATTCTTTTTCAAAGACCCGTTTGAAATTCCGAACGTTTTGTAACATGATCGGAGCATAGATGATATGCAGGGGCAGGTCGAATTCCCTGGCCCATTCCTGATATTTCTTGCCGGCAATCAATATTTCTGATTGGGTGGTGTCGAGCGTGAAAAAGCCATGATTGTCATAGGCCGGGGTTCCCCATTCGAAACCGTATTTTTCGTTTTTTGCTGGTGTCAGATCGGATTTGATAAAGTGTATTTCCTTCATGATATTTCGTTTTTCAGAGGTTTGTAGTAGCAAAAAAGCTAAAATTAAGGATTTTCAAAGAGAAGGGAAGCGCGGATTTTCTTAAGATAGGTTAAAAGTGCCTGCTGAACGCGGGTTCAAACACTTTTCCGGGCGTAATTTCATGCCGGAGGAGCCATGCACAAATGAGCACGGCCCCACTTTTTGCCGGGGGAAGCTTTAACCAAACGGTAACGGCTTACTGGCGCCTGCTGCCCGCCTGTCATGTCTGCGACAGATAAATCAGCGGACAGGGATAGTTGCAAACTACACGCATTGCGGGGTATCTCGTAATGGACTTTTATATGTGTAAAGCTGCGATGATATGCTCTTGCCACTGTTCCGAAGGGCCACTGGCTAGCTTTTGTAAAAGATTATTTCAAATTCAAAATCTTAATAATGTCCGGATTTAAAGGCTTGTTAATATTATTGATAACAATTAAAAAGAAACTGTTGTGGCCTTTGTATACCAAACA
>CAYWBO010000075.1:0-13662 GCA_964456625.1 uncultured Lentimicrobiaceae bacterium
GCTGAATTCGATGAAGCTGAAAAAGCGGTGAAAGAAAGAATTCAGAAGTTGCTTTCTATTAAGGGAACGGAAACTGTCGATTCCATTCACAAACGCCTCGGACGTATTATGTGGGATCACGCCGGAATGGCACGGAACAAGGAAGGCCTGGAAGAAAGCATTAAGATGGTCCGTGCTTTGCGCGAAGAATTCTGGACGAAAGTCCGGGTTCCCGGCAGCGATAAAGGGGTTAACCTGGAATTGGAAAAAGCCCTGCGTGTTGCTGATTTTCTGGAACTCGGTGAACTGCTGGCACGCGATGCCCTGCACCGTAATGAGTCTGCAGGAGGTCACTTCCGTGAAGAATACCGGACTCCTGAAGGAGAAGCCCTGCGTAACGACAAAGACTTTATGTATGTCGCTGCCTGGGAATATGCCGGAGACGACACGGATCCTGTTTTGAACAAGGAGCCTTTGGTTTACGAAAACATTGAGGTGAAAACACGGAATTACAAAACCTCTTAAAAGAAACTAACCAGATTTTAAACTTTAAAAATACAGAACAATGGATCTAAAATTAAAAGTATGGCGTCAGGCCTCACCCGACGATAAGGGCAAGTTTGTAGATTACCAGGTTCAAAATATATCACCCGATACTTCCTTTCTGGAAATGTTCGACATCCTGAACGACGAACTCGTAGAAAAAGGAGAGGACCCGATTGCTTTCGACCATGACTGCCGCGAGGGAATTTGCGGTATGTGCAGTATGTTTATCAACGGACATCCTCACGGTCCCGAAAAGGCAACCACCACCTGCCAGCTTCATATGAGAAAATTCAAAGATGGTGATACTATCGTAGTGGAGCCCTGGCGTGCCAAGCCGTTCCCTGTGATCAAAGACCTGATCGTAGACCGTTCGGCGTTTGATATGATCATTCAGGAAGGCGGATATATCTCGGCTACTACCGGTGGTGTTCCGGATGCCAATTCCATCCCGATAAGGAAAGAAAATGCAGACCTCGCTATGGATGCAGCTGCCTGCATTGGATGCGGTGCTTGTGTGGCCGCCTGTAAAAATGCTTCCGCGATGCTGTTCGTCTCTGCAAAAGTTTCGCAGTTTGCTTTGTTGCCACAGGGAAAAGTGGAAGCCAAAGAACGTGTTAAAAAGATGGTTGCCAAAATGGATGAACTTGGATTTGGCAATTGTACCAACACCTATGCTTGCGAGGCCGAGTGCCCGAAAGAGATTTCAATTACCAATATTGCCCGCATGAACCGCCAGTTTATCGGTGCCAAACTGGGATAGAGATTGATCCGGTAATTCTATAAATAAAGTGCTGCACGCTGTGTGGCACTTTGTTTTTTGTTGTTTCGTTTGCCAATATGTTAGCGGCTATTTTTTACATTTGAAACCTGAATAAAGGCTTATGCAATTTAGTTTGGTCATCGGACAGGAAGCTGTTAAAGAGAAGCTGATCGCCAGCGTGAATGAGAACAGGATGGCGCATACGCAGCTGTTTCTAGGGCCGGAAGGTTCCGGGGCTTTTCCCTTGGCTGTTGCATTTGCACAGTATGTCAACTGTCATAACAAGAAGGACGGCGACAGTTGCGGTACCTGCCTGTCGTGTATCAAATACCAGAAATTTGCCCATCCCGACCTTCATTTTATTTTTCCTACCAACACCAACGAAAAGGTGAAGAAGGATCCTAAATCTTTGCTTTTTACAGAGGAGTGGAGGGAATATCTGAAAGAAACACAGGGTTATGCCGATCAGAATCAGTGGTACGAAAAGCTGGCGATCGGGAATAAGCAGGGCACTATTTACACACGCGATGCCGACGATGTGGTAAAGATCCTGGGTTTGAAACCTTATGAGGCGGAATATAAGGTGGTGATCATCTACCTGGCAGAAAAACTGATGGATCAGGCTTCCAATAAGTTGCTGAAAAGCCTGGAGGAACCCCCTGACAAGACGTTGATCATCCTGGTCGCAGAGCGATATGAAATGATCATTCCCACCATCCGGTCTAGGGCGCAGCTGGTAAAGATCCCGAGAATCCCTGATGACAGGTTGGTGCTAGAGTTGCTGAAACGGTTTCCGGATACTATCGATGAATCCAAAGCTGAAGATGTGGTTGCTTTGGCTCAGGGAAACTGGAATTTGGCGATCAATATCGTGGAATATGCCGGGGAAAACGAATATAATTTTATCACTTTCAGGGAATGGATGCGTCTTTGCTTTAAACCGGGTGACTATTTCAAACTCAACACACTAATCCAGGAGCTTTCCCGTTTGGGTAGAGAGAAGCAGAAAAGTTTTCTGACATACGGACTGAATGTAGTACACAGCGCTTTGCTTGTGAATCAGAAACTGGATGTTAAGCTCATTGCCGGGGCAGAGGAGAAGGATTATTTTAAAAATTTCGGACCTTTTGTAAATAGCGCTAATGAGCAGGAGATATACAGTCTATTGAATAATGCCGTGTATCATGTGGAAAGGAATGCAAATCCAGGAATTTTGTTTACCCATTTAAGTTTCCGGTTTATTGACTTGTTGAAAAAGGGAAGGGTTTTTGCTGCAAGTACGAAATAAGTAGCTTGAAGCGTTTAACCATTGAGCGTTTTATCACCTCAACCCGTGTTATTCATACCACTTCATGTATAAATTTTCTACTTTTGTACTCACAATGCTAATTTTGGAATCATGGAAAATCCCATCGATATAAATAATCAAACTCATTCTATTTCTGGTGAAGAGTGTTGTCTTTCAGGGGTTGAATTACCTGATGGTGTGACGATTGACCGCTCGAGATGCTGTAAGCTTAAATCTTTTAACTGGCTCAAAGATTATCAGGATCCTAATCCGGAAAAGGAGTATTATGTTGAAGTCCGTTTTAAGAACGGAAGAAAAGACTTTTTTGTCTGCCCTCCTGAACTGACTTTAACGGAAGGAGAGGTCGTAGCTGTGGAGGCAAGCCCCGGCCATGAAATCGGAATTGTTTCCCTTACGGGGGAAGTGGTCAACCTGCAGATGAAAAGAAAAAAGGTGGACCCGGAAAAAGCGGAGCTGAAAAAGATCTACCGTCATGCACGCGGCACTGACATTGAAAAATGGTTTGAATCCATTGCCCTGGAAGACGACACGCTTTATAAAACGAAGAAAATTGCTGAAGAACTGGGACTGGACATGAAGTTGAATGACGTTGAATACCAGGGCGATAAAACAAAGGCTATTTTTTATTACACGGCCAATGAACGGGTCGATTTTCGGATTCTTATCCGTCGGCTTGCCGAAGAATTCAAAGTGCGTATCGAGATGCGGCAGATCGGGGCCCGGCAGGAAGCTTCCAAGTTGGGGGGTATTGGTTCGTGCGGGCGCGAGCTTTGTTGCGCTTCGCACATGAGTAATTTTAAAAGCGTTTCTACCAACTCTGCCCGGGTGCAACAACTATCGCTGAACCCGCAGAAACTGGCAGGCCAGTGCGGTAAGCTTAAATGTTGCCTGAATTATGAGCTGGATCATTATTTAGAGATACTGGAAGAATTTTCTGACCCGAAGATCATTCTTAAATCAAAGAAGGGGAATGCCGTTCATCAGAAAAGTGATATTTTCAAGCGAGTGATGCTTTATTCTTACGTGAATGAACCCAACAGCATGCTCGTTATTCCTGTGGATCAGGTGAAGAAAATCATCGAGATGAACCAAAAAGGGAAATTGCCGAATGACCTGGAAATCTATGCGCAGCAAACGCAACAGGTAACCGGGGAAGACAGTTCATCGGATAACGAAGGATATGTTTCATACATATAGCATGAAAAAGCAGCAGAACGATGTAAATTTTCTTAAGGAGATACATGAAACTGAATAAAATCGTCAAACCATTCAATCTGATTTTTGTTTTGCTGGTGATGCTGCTGGCTTCCTGCTCGGGCGGTGTTCTTTTTGATCAAACGGCCGATGTCGGAGGGCATTGGTACAAAGACAATCCGAAAGATTTCGATGTAACGGTTAAGGATAGCCTGGCTACCTATAATTTTTATTTGGATGTCAGACACAGTACGGATTACCGCTACAGCAATTTATACTTATTTTTACAGACCCGTTTTCCCAATGGCCATCTTACACGTGATACACTCCAGTTAATTCTGGCCGACAATGCGGGTAAGTGGCTGGGAAAAGGCTGGGGTTCAGTGAAAGAGGATCAGATCTTACTAAAACACAATTTAAGGTTTCCCCTGAAGGGAAACTATGAGTTTACGATCTGGCAGGCGATGCGGGCAGATACCTTGAAAGGAGTCAGGAATATCGGTTTGCGGATTGTCCGTTCTAATTAAAAAACAAATTTAACAGGGAACAAGGTTCATGGAAAAAGAGACGAAGCAGGGGCCTAAGAAGAAATTCTTTAACTATATCACTAAATTCTGGCTGATCTACCTGATAGGCGTGTTGCTGGTGGTTTTGTTTTTTTACGGGATTGTCACGCAGTTTTTTGGTCCCATGCCCAGCTTTAAGCAGCTGGAAAACCCTAAGAGCAATCTTGCTTCTGAAGTCTTTTCTTCCGATGGAAAAATCCTGGGGACTTATTATATTGAAAACCGCTCTAATGTGAGCTACCGACAGCTATCGCCCGATCTTATCAATGCCCTTATCTCTGTCGAGGATGTCCGTTTTGAGAAGCATTCCGGGATTGATGACCGGGCTATCTTACGTGTTATTTACGGCCTTGTTTCAGGACATTACAAAGGCGGTGGCAGTACCATCACGCAACAGTTGGCCAAGAATCTGTTTCCTCGTGGAAATCTGACCCTGCCTCATCTGGTGATCCGCAAGTTTCAGGAATGGGTGACTGCCGTAAAGCTGGAGCGCTATTATTCCAAAGAAGAGATCATTACCATGTATCTGAATACGGTGTTTTTCGGCCATAATGCTTACGGGATTAAGGCAGCAGCCAAGACATTTTTTGACAAATCTCCCGATTCGTTAAATCTGCAGGAGTCAGCCCTGATGGCAGGCGTGGTGAACCGTCCCACCCATTTCAGTCCGATCTTGCATCCCAAAGCAGCCATGGAGCGGAGAAACCTGGTATTGGCTCAGATGCTGAAATATCACAAGATCACGCAGCATATGTATGATTCTGTGAGTCAGCTTCCGTTGGGAGTTGAAAACTTCGGATTGCAGAATCACAATACCGGAGAAGCCCGTTATTTCAGGGAATTCCTGCGTGATAAGATGAATCAGTGGTGTGCGACGCATTTCAAAAGTGATGGTAACCCCTACAACCTTTACAAAGACGGCCTGAAAATTTTTACCACTATTAATTCGAAAATGCAGCGGTATGCAGAAGAGGCGGTAAGAGAACATCTGGCCAACGACCTTCAGCCTACGTTTTATAAAGTTTGGAAGGGGATCCCGAATGCTCCGTTTGATCTGCAGGGCACGCCTGAACAAATTCAGGTGCAGGTTCAGCAACTTATGGATCAGGCGATGAGACGTTCTGACAGGTATCGAAGAATGAAGGAAGAAGGTTATTCTGAAGATTCCATAGAAAAGGCTTTTAATACGCCTGTTGAGATGCGCGTTTTTTCCTGGAAAGGAGACCTGGATACCACCATGACACCCATGGATTCAATACGATATTACAAATATTTCCTCCTGGCCGGTCTGATGTCCATGGAGACGACAACGGGTTTTGTACGTGCTTATGTGGGCGGTATTGATTTTAAGTATTTTAAGTATGATCATGTCACGCAGGCAAAGCGTCAGGTAGGTTCGGCTTTTAAACCTTTTGTGTATACCCTTGCCATGCAGGAAGGCGAATACAGCCCTTGTTATAAAGTGCCCAATATACAATATAGCGTTCCCTGGGATGGGAAATACTGGACTCCTGAAAATGCAGATAATGAAGATGTTGGAAAAGAAGTTACCTTGAAATGGGCTTTGGCAACTTCGAACAACTGGATTGCCGCCTGGCTGATCAGACAGTTTTCACCGCAATCCGTGATTCAGATGGCCCGTAATATGGGAGTCACCTCACCGATTCCTGCTGTTCCCTCCATTGCGTTGGGGACTGCGGATATTTCACTGGAAGAGATGACCGGCGCGATGAATACTTTTGCCGATAAAGGGGTCTATATCAAGCCGATTTTTGTCACTAAAATAGAAGATAAGAACGGTGATGTACTTTACCAATATAAACCTCGGAAGAATGAGGCGATGAGTGAGATCACCGCCTATAAAATGATTAAACTGCTGGAAGGCGTTGTGGAAAGCGGAACGGGTGTCAGGCTGGGATGGAAGTACGGATTTAGAAATCCGATTGCAGGAAAGACGGGTACTTCACAACACCAATCCGATGGATGGTTTATGGGGATTGTCCCCAAACTGACCACCGGGGTTTGGGTGGGAGCAGAGGACCGATCCGTACATTTCCATACCATTACTTTAGGTCAGGGGGCGAATATGGCATTGCCGATCTGGGCGCTGTATATGAAAAAGATTTACGCAGATCCTTCCCTGGGAATCAGTCAGAAGGATGATTTCCAGAAACCGCTGAAAAACATTGATGTCGAGTTTGATTGCAAGAAATATGATAAAGTGCATAAGAAGGCGACCCCCGACGGAAATATTGGCGATCATTTTTAATTTACTTTCAGAGTAATTGGATTACATAGCTATGTTGGAGAATCTTTTTTGTCCCACACGATAAAAAATGAATATATTTGTCCTCCTGGCTTTGTGAAAGGAGGGTTGTGGAAACAACAACAAATAGTCTGAAGTCCGATAAAATACCATTTTACCTGTTTTTTCCAGGAGTGGTGATGATGGCTGTAATATTGAGCTCTGCTGCCCCAGGAAACGTGCGGGATTCTGCTCAAATAAGTCATTATATCGATTCTGCCATTGTGCATTCCAAAGAATTGGAGAAGGCCCGGCCGGATATCTTAAATGCCTTTTCTTTAGCTAAAAAAACCAATGATGATCATTTAATGGCGCAAGTGCTGATAGCACAAGGTCAGGTCTACCAGAATAATAATTTACTCAAGGAAGCTGATTCAAGTTACCAGGCAGCCAGAGCACTGCTTACGAATTATCCTAAAAATAAGGATTATCTCTTGTTGTTAAAGAATCTGGCAATTTGTAATTATTATCTTAATGATAATCAGAAGGTTTTTAGTTATACCTCCGAGGGACTTCAAGTCGCAAAGCAGATCAACGAAAAATTATTAGAGGGCACGTTTAATAATATTTCCGGTATTGCCATGGATAACATGGGAAATAAAGCCGAAGCCATGGATTATTACCTGAAGGCCCTGAATATTTTCACGGAATTAAAGGAGCCGGAGAAGATCGCCAGCATAGAAATAAACATCGGGGTGATGTATGAAGATCAGCACGATGAAAAAAACGCCCTTGATTATTATAACAGAGCTTTGACCATTGCGGAAAAAATTAAAGATACGACCACCATGGCCGCTGTATACAATAATCTCGGAAATGTTTTTGCGGATCAGAAAGATTACCATAAAGCTTTAAAATATATTGTAAAGTCGTTGGAATTGTCCAAAGAAATCCATGATGAGTATACTGTTGCATTGGATTTGAGTAACATTGGTGATATCTATAGAAATCTAAAAGACAGTGTGCTGGAGTTTAGATATTATAGTGATGCTTTGAATCTGGCAAAAAAAATCCAGGATAAGGGAACCATTACATTGACGCTTTATAACCTGGCTGAGTATTATGAGCACAGAGATAAAATTCCCGATGCCATTGACTATGCAGAAAAAAGTTTGCAATATGCTCAAAAAGGAGGGAATATCAGCGACCTATTGTCAGCGATGCGGCTCCTTCATCACCTTTATGCTTCGCAAAAAGAGTATAAAAGGGCCTATCAGATGTTAAAATCCTACATAACGATTAACGACAGTGTTTTTTCCAATCAGAAGGCCCGCCAGCTTATGGCTGTAGAACAAAGAAACCGGATCAACGAAAGGAATCATGAATTGTCGCTGGCAAAAGAAACAAAAAAAAGATTTGAGGCCTATCTGATAATCTATATTTTGTTATCCGTTTTACTGGTCGGACTGCTGGCGATGTGGGTGCGAAGGAGATCGCTGAGAAACACAGAGATGCAGCGTCAGAAACTGTTTGTAGATGCGCTGCTGGAAGAGTCGCAGAGCCATGTCACTTTGATTGATGAACATTTTAAAAGTACGTACCTGAGCCCGTCTTTAAAAGCTTTCTCCAGCGACGTAAACGGAAGGCTGGGATCTTCTGTGCTTGAGTTTGTTCATCCTGATGATATTCCCAAGGTGAAACATTTGGCGGAATTGATGCAGCAGGGAAAAGGATTGTACGAAAATGTTCTGTTCAGACTACGACGAAACGATGGCGAGTACCGGATCATGAGGGGGCTTGTTAAGAGGATGGATGGGAATCATCCGTTACTGCAAGGATATATTATTAATTTCTGGGATGTGACGGAAATTCAGAAGTCGCAACAGGCATTGAAAGAAAGCGAGGAGAAATTAAGAGCGATATTTAATGCTTTCCCTGACATTTATTTTAAAATTGATTTTGATGGGAATATTATGGAAATAAGCCCATCTGTTAAAAAAGTTGCCGGATTTGAGCCTGAGGAAGTCATCGGCAAAAACGTCACCACGTTTACTCGGTTCGATGTCGATTGGGAACATTCCAAGCAAGCTTTCGTCGAAAGGAGTAAAATCCAGGATATAAATATTGTCATTTTCAACAAAGAAAATAGAAAGATCAACTGTTCGCTGAATGCACAGGTTGTCAAAAATGACCAGGGAGAAATTGTTGGTTTTGAAGGAACTCTGCGGGATATTACAAGAAGGATCCGTATGGACGAAGATTTGAAAAAGTCCCAGCGTAAGCTGGAAATAGCCAACGATTCCAAGGAGAAATTACTTTCTATAATAGCCCATGATCTCCGAGGCGCCATAGGCACTCAGAAAGCGATCCTGAATATGGTGTCGACGGACATGGATGACTTCTCCAAAAAGGAAATTGCTTCCCTGATTTCAAC
The DNA here is from genome assembly GCA_964456625.1 of uncultured Lentimicrobiaceae bacterium. Classification (GTDB taxonomy): domain Bacteria; phylum Bacteroidota; class Bacteroidia; order Bacteroidales; family F082; genus Sulfidibacterium. The sequence goes on from CAYWBO010000075.1 coordinate 9,034, forward strand.
AATTAAGAACTCCGTGGATTCTACGTATACCATCGTTGAAAATCTGTTGTCGTGGGCACGAATTATGCGTGAAAATATTATGCCACGACTGGCGACCAATAATCTCTACCCGGTCATTAAAGATGCGTTGGATGTTTTGAAAGAGCAGGCGAAATCAAAAAATATTGCTCTGGTTTATGAAGGGCCCAAAGCAGTGACTGCATCTTTCGATCCGGATTTGATGAATATTGTTTTCAGGAACCTTATCTCCAATGCCATCAAGTTTTCAAATCCCGACAGTAAAATTAAAGTTCAGGTTTTGAATGAACCTGAAGTGTTGGAGATTAGCGTGGTGGACACCGGTATCGGTATGACACAGGAGGAGATCAAGAATATCTTTTCAAATACCGAAAAGCTGGCATCCAGGCCCGGTACAAATCGAGAAAAAGGCACCGGCCTGGGACTGATCATCGTCCGGGAATTCATTGCTATGAACAGAGGAAGGCTTTCCATCGAAAGTGAGCCCGGTAAGGGAACGCGTTTTATCATCCGGTTCCCTGCATAAACCTGATGGAGATTTGCCTTTGTTTTTGCCTCCCTTAAGGTTAATTCTTTTATTTTTGTATCCAATATAATAGCTATTTTTTTACTTTATGATGCGATACCCAATGGTTGACCTTTTAGGTCAGTACCAAAAAATTAAGCCTGAGATTGATATGGCTTTAAATGAGGTCATACAATCTACTTCCTTTATTAAGGGGCCTGCAGTGGACACTTTTCAGAAAAACCTTGAGAAGTATATGGATGTAGGCCATGTAATAACCTGTGGTAACGGTACGGATGCGCTTCAGTTAGCCCTGATGGCCCTGGATCTGAAACCCGGTGATGAAGTGATAACCACCTCTTTCACTTTTATAGCTACCGCGGAGGTAATCGCTTTGTTAAAGCTGACTCCGGTTCTGGTTGACGTGTTGCCGGATACTTATAATATAGACCCAGATGCGGTTGAAAAGGCCATTACGCCGAAAACCAAAGCGATTATTCCTGTCCATCTTTTCGGGCAGATTGCTGACATGCAAAAACTGATGGATAGTGCAGAAAAGCATCATTTGTTTGTTATTGAAGATACAGCACAGGCGTTAGGTGCTGAAGTCCGTTATCGCGGCGAGATAAAAAAAGCTGGTACCATGGGCGATATCGGTTGTACTTCTTTTTTCCCTTCGAAGAATTTAGGCGCTTTTGGAGATGGTGGCGCTATCTTTACGGATAATGACGAGTTGGCCTTAAAACTTCAGGTCTTGGCCAATCACGGGATGAAAGTGAGATATTATCATGATTATATCGGAATGAATTCCAGGCTGGATAGTATACAGGCAGCGATTTTAAATGTGAAATTGAAATACCTGGATGAATATGCTGCCGCACGTCAGAAAGCCGCGGCATTTTATAATAAAGCGTTCGAAGGTTGTACCAAAATTCAGACGCCGGTGACTGCTGAATTTACGAACCATGTTTTTCATCAATACACATTGGTCCTAAAAAATGTGGACCGCGATGGGCTGATGAAACACCTTGCAGGGAAAGGTATTGCATCTGCAGTTTATTATCCCGTGCCGTTGCATTTGCAAAATGCATATCGGGATTCTCGTTACAAGGAAGGTGATTTTCCGGTAACGGAACAGTTGAGTAAATCCGTACTTTCGTTACCCATTCATACAGAACTTACGGATGCAATGCAGCAGGAAATTGCCGAAGCTGTGCTGGAATTTGTAAACCAACTTTAAGGAAGATGAAAAAAGAATATTTTGCACATGAAACCGCGGTCATCGATGAGGGATGCGAAATTGGCAAGGGGTCCAAGATCTGGCATTTTTCGCATATCATGAGGGGATGTAAGCTGGGTGAGAATTGTAACATAGGACAAAATGTGGTGGTTTCTCCGGGAGTAGTTCTCGGAAGCAATGTCAAGGTTCAGAATAATGTTTCGATATACAGCGGAGTGATCTGTGAAGACGATGTGTTTCTGGGACCTTCGATGGTATTTACCAACGTGACCAATCCGCGCAGTGCCGTTAACCGTCGTGGGCAATACACGGAGACATTGGTAAAAAAGGGGGCCAGTATTGGCGCTAATGCGACGATAGTCTGTGGTCATGATATCGGTGAATATGCATTCATAGGTGCCGGTGCCGTGGTGGTGAAAGAAGTTCCTGCTTACGCTTTGGTAGTGGGAAACCCTGCCCGGCAAATGGGATGGATGAGCGAATATGGTCATCGCCTCAGTTTTGATAAAAACGGTATGGCCGAATGCCCTGAAAGTCATGAAAAGTATGAGCTGAAGAATGGCAGGGTAAGAAAAACTTCGTAAATAATAAATGAAGAAAGAAATGAAAATATTGGTTACGGGCGGTACCGGTTATATTGGTTCGCATACGGTAGTGGAGTTGCAGCAACAGGGGTTTGAGGTAATCATCGTCGACGACCTTTCAAATTCCAGCGAAGAGATTGCCGGACAAATTGAAAAAATCACCGGAGTGCGTCCCGTGCTTGAAGTGTTTGATCTGGCGGATCGTCAAAAAACTGCTGATTTCTTCAGGAGGAATTCCGATATTCAGGGGGTGATCCATTTTGCTGCCTATAAAGCCGTGGGAGAGTCCGTTTTAAAACCGCTGGAATATTACAGGAACAATTTGGTTTCTCTGATGAATATTCTGGAAAGCATGAAAGAAAATAAAATTCCTTACATCGTATTTTCATCTTCGTGTACGGTTTATGGTCAGCCCGATGGGCTGCCGGTTTCTGAAAAGTCACCCATCAAAAAAGCGGAATCGCCGTATGGTAATACCAAGCAGATATCGGAAGAGATTCTTCAGGATACGATTAAAACGTCGGATATTAAGACCATCGCATTAAGATATTTCAATCCCATCGGAGCACACGAAACCGCATTAATCGGTGAGTTACCATTGGGAGTCCCCAATAATCTGGTCCCTTTCATTACGCAAACGGCGATTGGAATTCGTCCGGAATTAAAGGTCTTCGGAGGTGATTATCCCACGTCTGACGGAACCCCGATCCGGGATTACATTCACGTTGTGGATCTGGCCAAAGCTCACGTAGTGGCCGTTCGCAGGATGATTGACAATAAAATGAAAAACGGTTTCGAGGTGTTTAACCTGGGAACCGGAAAAGGGTATTCCGTGCTGGAAGTGATCCGTGCTTTTGAAAAAGTTTCAGGGGAAAAACTGAAATATAAAATTGTTGACCGCCGGGAAGGAGACGTAATTGAAGTATGGGCCGATCCTACTTCTTCAAACGAAGAGTTGGGATGGAAAGCAGAACAGGACATCGAAGAAATGGTGGCTTCCGCATGGAAATGGGAAAAGGCTTATCGTAAAATGAATATTTAAAATTGGATAATAAAAAGAAATACTCACAGCTTATTGAAAGTTAACATGAAGAAAATACTCATCACCGGAGGTGCCGGATTCATCGGCTCACACGTCGTTCGTTTGTTTGTAAAGAAGTATTCAGATTATCAGATTTACAATCTGGATAAACTGACCTATGCCGGAAATCTGGAAAATCTTTCGGATGTCGATAAATTACCCAACTATCATTTTGTGTTGGGAGATATCACGGACGAGAAGTTTATTTTGGAACTCTTTCTCAAGGAGCAATTTGACGGGGTGATCCATCTTGCCGCTGAATCGCATGTGGATCGATCCATTACCAACCCAAATGAATTTGTGGTTACCAACGTGCTGGGAACCGTCAATTTACTGAATGCCGCCAGAGCTGTCTGGAAAGGAAAGGAAGCTGGTAAGAAATTTTATCATATTTCCACGGATGAAGTTTACGGAACCCTTGGCGAAACAGGATATTTTACGGAAGAAACCGGATATGATCCCCACAGCCCCTATTCTGCATCTAAAGCTTCGTCAGATCATTTTGTAAGGGCTTATCACGATACCTATCAGTTGCCTACAGTAATTTCAAATTGTTCCAATAATTACGGCCCAAATCAGTTTCCTGAAAAACTGATCCCGTTGTTTATCAATAATATCCGTCATAATAAGCCGCTTCCGGTTTATGGCAAGGGTGTTAATGTGCGTGACTGGCTTTTTGTTGAAGACCATGCTTCTGCCATTGATCTGATTTTCCACGAGGGAGTAACCGGCGAAACGTATAACATCGGTGGACACAACGAATGGAAAAACATTGATCTCATCAAGGTGCTCTGCAAGGTGATGGACAAGGAGCTGGGACGGGCAGCAGGAACTTCTGAGCAGCTGATCACTTACGTGACTGATCGTGCCGGACATGATTTGCGTTATGCCATCGATTCGTCAAAACTTCAGCAGGAACTGGGATGGAAGCCTAGTTTGCAGTTTGAAGAGGGTATTACAAAGACCGTGGATTGGTATCTGAACAATCAGCCGTGGCTCGACAATGTTACCTCGGGGAACTATCAGCAGTATTACGAAAAGATGTACGGAAACCGGTAAACGGTGTTTTGTATCAATAATCAGGTTAATTAAAATATAATCAGTGAATTGTACGTGATTTTGGAGTTGAAAGAAAAAATTAATAATTCGTTTGAATAATTGAAAAAATATTCCGTTCTTTGCACTCCATTTTTCGTACAAG
>CAYWBO010000076.1:0-10684 GCA_964456625.1 uncultured Lentimicrobiaceae bacterium
TGTTGCATTAAAAATGCAACCTGAAAATGCGTCCTCGTTGCAAACGAGGACGAGTTCGGATACTGCACTTTCAGAAAAAGGCTGTCATCCGCTGCTTAGCGTTGTTTCTTCCACATATAGTCCGGAACAGGGTGGACGGTGTCATGGGTCAGTCCCTGTTTCAGCATATTCCGGTTGTATCTTCTCCGGTTTCTGAGCAAATGGCGTTGCAATATGGCCTTTGAATTATACAGATTATACAGCGTCTGAATGGGACTGGAAAGGTGAACACCAACGTCGTAGGGTTTTATATGTAAACGGGGATGGTCATACATTCCGTGGAAAAGATTCAGGGGTTGTGTCTGGGGTTTCATGTTGATGATCTGTTGCTTGAACATACGGTAGTTCAGGAAGGCATGAATGACCACTTCGTTGATCTGTACCGTATCTGCCCTCATAAAAAATCGTACCGGCGCTCTCAGCGACAAAAGGCTGTCGTTGACCGCAACCTCGGTATCTGCATATCCCAGTGAGGAGAACAGCAGCGTGTCGCCCAGCACCACGGCGAGGGTAAAACGCCCCTTGTCGTCAGTGAAAGTCCCCCTGAAACTTTCCCTGCTGAAGACCTTGGCGTCCGCAACCGGCCTTAAGCTGTCGGCCGTCAGTACCACTCCGCTCAGCCCGATGAGATCCCGCTCGTGATGGTGTTGTGCCATTACCAGGAACGGCAAATTGGCAAACAGGATCACAAAAAGAAACGTCTTGATATTCCCCTGTATGGTTCTTGGTTTCTTCAAAGAGTTAATGATTTGGTTTTGTAGGAGTAAAGGTAACGGTTATCCCGGTGCCGGAATTTGAACAAATGTTGTCATTTCCTAATAAATCTTAAAGCCCCGGCAATCACTCCGGTGTTTAGCAGGAATTTTGATTGTAAAAGTAGAGACGCAGGATTTTGCGCCGCTACGATTATTCAGTCCGGAACTAGCACCGTTTATGAAAGGATGTTTTACAATTCTTCGATGATCTCAAACACATTGTCTTTATCGCCGTTGTTCCTGACGATCTCCTCCCAGTCGGCCTTGTTGATATAGGAGATCTGTTTCGTCAGGATGTTGCGGATCACCAGGTCCTTCCGAACCACGGAAAAATTGCCGACCCACGATGAGATGAGGAGCGCAAAAAAGACAAATACAAAGACAAATGACATGTTCAGTTCGTAGATCTCTGTCAGGATTGCCCAAAGTGTCATGATTACAAGAGTGATGACAATGGAAGCCGATCTGGTTTTCTGGTTATCCGTCAACAGGGTTCTGCAATTGGGACACCGGATGATCTTGTCGCGGTGGCTCCACATATTCACACTGATTTTTGTATCACAGACAGGGCAGGGTTTTTTCAATAAATTGGGGTGCATAATTCTTGTATGAGATGATGTTTAACGTTAGGGTTTTGGTTTTTAACAAGGTAAAGTTAAGAAAATATTTGGAAAGGTAGAAACGCAAGATTTTGAATCTCTACTGGCCGTTTTATCGTAATTTTGAAGCAAAAACAGAAGGATGAAAGTTGCTTTTATAGGTTTGGGAATCATGGGAAGCCGCATGGCTGCCAATCTTTTGAAACACGGTGTGGATCTGACGGTGTACAACCGTACCAGGGAAAGTGCGTTGCCGTTAAAGGAAAAGGGAGCCAACGTGGCGGCTTCGGCTGCGGAAGCGGTGCAGGACGCCGATGTGGTGTTCAGTATGCTCTCTACGCCGCAGGTGGTGGCGGATATATTCTGGGGCGAAGGAGCTGCATTGCAGTCCATGAAAAAAGGTGCCTGGTGGCTGGACAGCACCACCGTGAATCCTTCTTTCAGCCTGGAGTCGAAAGCCGAAGCTGAAAAGGCAGGCGTAAGGTTTCTGGATGCCCCGGTATCGGGTTCCAAACCCCAGGCCGAAAATGCCGAACTGCTGTTTCTGGTGGGATCAACGGAAGAAGAAGCCCGGGAACTGGACGGGTTTTTTAACATGATGGGGAAGAAGACTTTCTATATGGGTTCCGCAGGCCAGGGCGCTTCTTTTAAGATGATCATCAACATGATGATGGCACAGGAGATGGCTTTGTTTTCTGAAGCCGTGCTGCTGGGCGAGAAGATGGGCATTTCCAGGGATTTTCTGCTGGAGACTTTGCCCAATTTGGTCGTAACGCCACCGTTCGTGAAAAACAAGATCCATGCGATCTCAACAGGCAATTTCGAAGTGATGTTCCCACTGGAATGGATGCACAAAGACCTGCACCTGGCGGCAGTTTCGGCTTATGAAAACAACCGGCCGCTGTATCTTGCCAATGTGGCCAAGGAGCTATTCGAAGGAGCCAAAGCCAAAGGAATGGGGAGGCTGGATTTCTCGGCTATTTTTGAATACCTGGAAAAGCATTGATGCTACAGATAAAAAATCTTCCGTAGAGACGCAAGATCTTACGTCTCTATAAAAATGATTACAAAACCTTTGTCTTATAACCTTTCTTTTCCAACGCCGTTTTTACCTGCGTACGGAAATCGCCCTGGATGAGAATTTCACCGTCTTTGGCCGAGCCGCCGACGCCGCACTGTGTTTTCAGGATCTTGGCCAGGTCCTTCAATGCGTCTTCCGGTCCCTGGAATCCGGTGATCAGCGTGACTTTTTTGCCGGCCCGTTGTTTTTTGTCCAGTGCAATGCGTAACATTTGCTTTTCGGGCGGAACCAAAGGAATTTCCTCTTCTTCGTTGTCATAAACGAAATCAGGGTCGGTGGAATATACTATGGGGTTGTTTTTATTTGATTTCATGATCGGGAATGATTACCTGTAGTGAAAGCGGGTTCACTGTAATTTCTAATTTCTTATCAATCCTGGAGGCTTCTCCGTCGATGTTAACTACACGGTTTCTTGACTGGCTGACAAAGAAGTGAGAAGCCCGGATGGTTTCCACATACTGCGATTTGTCGATGGCTCGCAACAGCATCAGGTTGGCGATGATAGGCAGCGTAAAGATGTTCGGTTTCTGTACGATACAGATGTCCAGCTGTCCGTCACGAAGTTGTGCATTGGGGGCGATGGTGGTATTGTAACCAAACTGGTTGGAGTTGGCAAAGCTGATGAACAGCGCACGGGTAACAATGACGGTGCCGTCGTCGAATTCGAGCTTGTATTTCTTAGGCTTGTATCGGATGTAGTTGTTGGTGATGAGGTTGGCGTAGGTGAAGAAACCCCGGCGTTTGACCCTGGCAAACAGCTTGGCAATTTTGGCATCGAAGCCTACGCCGGCGATACTGATAAATGGCACTCCGTTGATGGAAGCTGTGTCGATGTCGGTAACCTGAAAATCGTTGATGAGCCTGAGTGCTGACGGGATCAGGCGCGGGATGCCCAGGTGCCTCGCCAGGCCGTTGCCGGAGCCCAGTGGCACGATCCCCAGCACGCTCTTGCTGCCGATCATCTGCGATGCCACCTCGTTGATGGTTCCATCACCGCCCACGGCTACGATGACATCCGTGTTTTTTTCGACCGCAGTTTTGCTGAGCTCGATGGCATGTCCGGCATATTCGGTGTATTTAAACTCGAGATTGAATTTTCTCTTGTCCAGGTGCTTTTTAATGCTTGCCGTTAAATTGGTGCCCCGTTTCGCCCCGGAAATAGGGTTAATGATGAACAGAATGCTTTTTTTCTTTAGTTGCTCCTCTTGCATTTGTCAGTGTTTCGCTTTTCCGGTTGCAGGCTGTGACTTGTTTGTTTCCCGCCCCAGAAAACACGCAAAGTTAATAAATTCGGCCACAGCCATCCATAAAAGTTTAATGAATTTCAGGTTTTGGAAACCGACACTTCCTGTGGGTTATAGAATGGATTGTTTCATGCTATTTTCTTATTTTTGCAGTGCAGCTACAGCTGTGAGCAATTTGATTTGTGACTATTATGATCAGGACTTTTACCCGAAAACGGGCATCATTTCTTTTTTGTTTGGTTTTTATGCTTTCCTTGCTTTTTGTTCCCTCCGTGCAGGCCCAGGAACAAAAGATCAAGACCGACTTCCGCTCTCCGGTGGACTTTCCACTTTATTTATCCGGGACTTTTGGTGAATTGAGAGCCGGTCACTTTCATTCCGGTATCGACATCAAGACTTATGGTGTGACAGGGAAGAAAGTACATGCCGTCGCTAACGGCTATATCTCGCGTATCAATGTGTCGCTGACGGGCTACGGAAATGCATTGTACATTACCCATCCGGATGGATATGTTTCTGTTTACGGGCACCTTGAGCGGTTTAATGCGCAAATCCGGAAGTTTGTCAGGGCGGTGCAGTACCATCGGCAGTCGTTTACCCTGGAGATCTTTCCCCCGAAAGGGAAACTGCCCGTGAAAAGGGGGGAGGTGATCGCTTATTCCGGCGAAAGTGGTGGTGCCGAAGGGCCGCATCTGCATTTTGAAGTCCGGGAAGCCCGGACGGAATTTCCTGTGAATCCGTTGTTGTTTCAGGGGATTCATGTAGTGGATCATCGAATGCCAAAAATTTACCGGCTGGCAGTTTACAAAAAAATTGCTGAACCCTGTAAGCATGTTCCCGATACTTCGGTTTACCTCGTTTCGGGTTCGGGCAAAGCGTGTCACATCCGGAATCATCCGGTTATAAAAGTTTCAGGCCCTTTTTCGCTGGGATTGGAAAGTAATGATGAGATGGACCATGTATCCAACCGTGACGGGGATTACAGCATCAGGCTTTATGAAGACAAACAGTTGGTTTGGGGACTGGCGTTGAATAAGATTTCATTTTTTACTACAAGGTATATCAACAGCCTGATCGACTACAATTATTATGAAAAAACCGGTCGCCGGCTGGTGCGTACGCAGGTGGATACCAACAACCGGGTTCCCAATTATTTCTCTGTAAAGGATGAAGGTATCTTCCGCTTCCACGATAAAAAAGTACATCATTTTAAATACGAGGTGGCCGATATCTACGGGAATACTTCTGTTTTTGAATTCAGCATGCAGGAAGCGCCTGCCGAGAACTGTAAAGGAAAGAAGGCGAAAATCAAAAAACCGGTAACGGGACATTCGTTTCGGTTTAACCGGGATGAAAAGATCAACACACCGGATCTCCGGCTGAATTTTCCCAGGAACAGTTTTTACCGTTCGTTTCTCTTCCGTTTGAAGATTTTCCCCAAAAGAGAAGGGCTGTTTTCGCCCATCTATGCTGTGGGTACCCGTTTCGTGCCTGTGCAGCGGTATTTTGACCTTGCCATTAAAGTACCGAGAATCGACATGCGTCTTTTAAAGAAACTTTATATCGCTTATGCGGAGGACAAAAAATCGCACTTCTACACCTATGCAGGCGGAAAGTATGCCAAGGGTTGGCTGCATGCCAAGGCACGTACGCTGGGTTGTTATGCGATCAAGGCTGATACTGTTCGTCCTGATGTAAGGCCTGTCAATTTCAAGAACGGAACCCATCTGGTAAAACAAAAATCGCTGCGGGTGATGATAAAGGATAAACCTACTGGAGTCCGCGACTACCGCCCGACACTTAATGGCCACTGGATTCTGATGGAATATCTGCCGAAGAAGAATTTGCTTGTCTATCATTTCGATCAGTATCTGAAGAAGGGGAAAAACGAATTCCGGCTGGTGGTACATGACATGGTGGGCAACGCCACGGTGCTGAAAGCAACGATTTACAGGAAGTAAGAACCTAGTCAGACAATGGTCAGACAGTTGTGAATTCTGTCAGACAAAAAACAGGCCCGCATTTCTGCAGGCCTGTATCAGAAAATCTTATTAAATGGTGACTTTAGAAGTTGTTATCCATATCATTCATCATGTCTCCGTTCAGAAATGACCGGTCTCTTTTTTCAGCGACTTTGGTCCAGTCTACGGGCAGTAGCTTCCACTGGTTCAGTGGTTTCGGATCCACGACTTTTTTGGCTTCGATCCATTTCATCATCATATAACGGATGTCCTTCTGCGAGCTTTTGATGATGCGGCCTGCCAGCTGGTTCTTCTGGATTTTGGCCCCTTCCGTCAGCGTACCGCCACCACCGTTACCCTGGTAGGAATTGATGGCAACCGTATATCTTTTGTTCAAATCGAAGGGCATACCGTTGCTGAGTGAAATGATACGGACCCGGTTGCCGACTTTTTTGCTCAGGTCGACCGTATACCGGATGCCGGCTGCCGAGACAAAATCGTAGTATGGATTGGCCAATACCGGTTTCCCGTTCCATTTTGAGACCACGATGTGGCCCTGGGCGTTGTGTTTGAACAGGAGCATGTGGCTGGTTTTTCTGGTCATGGTGTTGAACCACAACGAAGCTGAAAACTCCAGTGCATCGCGGATCTCTTTTCCCGTCAAGGACATGGTGTACAGGTAGTTTTCATACCGGTAGAGTTTAAAGAGGTCGCGTACATAAATGGTGCCTTTATTAATTCTGGCATTAGTAGAAAGCAGCGAAACCAGTGAAATTTGAGCACCGGTTTTCTCCAGTTGCAGTGTATGAATGAGATCCACAAAAGAAGAAGACCCGAACAAAGCATCTTCGGCATAAACGTTATGGGTAAATTGTCCGATGGGACGATCAACAAATTTCTTTACCTGGAGAAAATCAGGCATGAAACGATTCATGAAGATGCTGTCGGGTTTGTAATTGCGCATGCCCACCAGACTTCCCTTGATTTGTTTGGCGTATTTTCCTGTCTGCGGGTTGTAATGCAGCTGGATGTCGGCCAGTGCCACCGTTTCTGCGTGCGCACCGGGATCGAGCAATACGGTTTCTTTTCCTGCGGTATTGGTCACGATCTCGTTGTCGTCTTTATGGTCATGGCCGGCAAAGACAACATCGAATCCGGGAACTTCTTTGGCAACCAGTTTGGAAGCGTCTTCGATGGGTTCGCCCGGTTGATGAAAGCCATAGTTCTCATCGGTACCGGAATGGAACAATCCGATCATCAGGTCAGGATGCTCATGTTCTTCGATGTATTTTACCCAATATCTGGCTGTTTTCACCATGCCTTCGAAACGCATGCCGGACCAGATAGAAGGGGGCAACCAGTTAGGAATAGCCGGTGTAATCATACCCAAAACGGCAATTTTAAGTCCGTCGCGGTGAATGATAGTATAAGGCTGGAAATAAGGCTTGCCGGTTGCAGTGCTAACCGCATTGGCGGCCATCCAGGGATAATTAAGTTCTTTCCTGAATTTATCATACACGGCATGTCCCGGCTCGATATCATGGTTCCCTACTGTCCCGGCATCATATTTCATGTAATTCATGATGACAGCAAGTTGATGCGTTGCTTTGGTATCAACGTAGTTGTAATAATATACGAAGGGGGTTCCCTGCAGGATATCGCCGTTATCCAGCAGGATCACGGACTGGTTTTTGTCGGACCGTTGTTGTTTGATGTAAGTGTACACCTGTGCCAGCGAACCTCTGCGTGTCCGTTGATAGACCAGATCCTGCGGATAAATACATCCGTGTACGTCGCTGGTCTCCATGATCTTCAGATGAATATCTTTCGGGTGACTGTTCTGTGCAAAAAGCCCTGTTGAGATCAACAGGGCTATTAAAAGTAGATACCTTTTCTTCATAACAAATAAAAACTAAACTTCTTGTCCCTGATCTTTTTCCTGATTCGTTCAAGAATTAATGGGGGAGATGTGTCAGCACATCTTTTATCATCGCTCTTTTGGAGTAATTATAGTTGAACTGTCGCCATACAACTTTCCCTTTCCGGTTTATGACAAAAGTAGCCGGTACCGGCAGGTGAGCAGATGCCTGGTCGTTTACTTTTTTGATGTCTGTTTTTATGGCTTTCCAGAGCATCAGCTGATAAGCCTTTGTAACATGGAAGAGTACGTCGTAACTTTTCATGATCTTACCGGTTGTGTCCGAGATAACATGGAAGGTGACGTCGTGTTTTTTAATGATCTTTTCACTGTTTTCGGGTGTCTGAGCGCTCACGGCAACCACGGTTGCTCCACGATCGGTGATGTATTTCAGCGAGTCCTGGAATTTGGCCAGTGCCAGGTTGCAATAGTGACACCAGTAGCCTCTGTAAAAGAAAAGAACCACGGGTCCTTTTTTTAGCAATTTACGAAGTTGAATCTGGTTTCCGTATTGGTCAATGCCTTTAAATGTCGGTGCTTTGTCACCAACTTTTAGGCCTAAAGGTACGTGCTGTGTGGTATCAACACCAAATCTTTTGTAATTAACTTCCTGTCCTTTTACAACGGGTAGTGTAAAAACGAAGACGAGGAGCATGCTTAAAAAATATTTCATATGATTCGTGTAATTGATTTGTGCCGTGAAAATAGCGAATTTTATCTTGCAATTGTACCCGGACAACTTCCAAGGTTAAGCTGCTGTCAATTAATATTCTATATGTAAGTTGATGATTGTCCCAAAGAATTGAGACAGGCCGCGAGATCACCGATTTGATGCAGTCAACAGGATTTAAGCATGATTTCAGAGAAAATGAAGTGGGCCGGAATGTGTTCCGGCCCGCCTATCATTTTAATTGAGATGTTTATTCCAGTTCATGTACGATCAGCCCGGATCTGAGCTTGGGTTCAAACCAGGTGGTTTTGGGCGGCATGATCTTTCCGCTGTCGGCGATGTTGATGAGCTGATCCATGCTTACCGGATACAGGGCAAAAGCCACGGCCATCTCCCCGCTATCGACACGTTTTTTCAATTCTCCCAGGCCACGGATCCCGCCCACGAAGTCAATTCTTTCATCGGTGCGAAGATCCCGGATATTCAGGATCGGATCGAGAACCTGTTTGGTCAGAATGGTGACGTCCAGCCCGTCGATGGGATCATTATCGTCGTAAGTATTGCTTTTGGCTCTCAGTGAATAAGCTTCACCATCCAGGTACATCGTAAAACTGTGCAGATGTTCCGGTGCTTTCAATTCTTTCCCGATGGGCAGGATATCAAAACCGTTTTTCAGCTTTGAAAGGAATTCTTCTTTTGTCAGTCCGTTCAGATCGCGGATCACGCGGTTGTAATCGATGATCGTCAACTGACTGGCGGGAAAATGCACGGCAAGGAAGTAATTGTATTCTTCATCCCCAGTATGGTTGGGGTTAGTCATGCGTTTTTCTTTCCCCACCAGCGCTGCAGCTGCTGTGCGGTGATGCCCGTCAGCCACATAAGTAGCAGGGAGTTTCTCGAACAGGTCAATAATCCTGTGGATGAGCTCCTCATCGCGGATCACCCAAAAGTGATGGCCAAAACCGTCGGTGGTGGTAAAATCATATTCCGGTTCATTGTTTTTGACGAAACGGCCTACGATACCATCAATTTCATCCACGGCAGGATAGGTGAAGAACACCGGTTCCATATTCGCGTTGGTGACGCGCACGTGTTTCATACGGTCTTCTTCTTTGTCTTTCCGCGTAAGCTCATGCCTTTTGATAACGCCGTTCAGGTAATCATCAACACTGGCACATCCTACGATGCCGTACTGGGTTTTGCCGTTCATGGTCTGGGCATAGATGTAAAGGTATGCTTCCTCATCGGCGGCCAGCCATTTCTGATCTTTAAATTGTTTAAAATTTTCCTTTGCTTTTTCATATACCAGCGGACTGTAGTGATCCAGATCTTCCGGCAGGTCGATTTCCGGCTTAATGATATGAAGTAAGGAATAAGGATTGTCTTCTGCCAGCACCCGCGCTTCAGCCGAGTTTAGAACGTCGTAGGGCGGTGAGGCAAGCTGTGTAACAAGATCCTTCGGAGGGCGAAGCCCCCGAAATGCTTTAAGTACTGCCATAATTTGTCCAATTTGTGAAAAACCCGGAATTCTTTTACGAACTCCGGGTCAGCTGTTTTTTCAATTAATCTTCGGGAAGATAGCTTCCGTCGAATGAAACTTCGATGGGCATTTCGTCTTCGTCCCTTCTGGAATGTCCGTTTCCATTATGTCCGTAGCCGTTGTTTCCGTGTCCGTTTCCCATGGAACGTTGGAGTGAGGAGATGAGCGCACCGATCATTTTGGTCATTTCCATCAACTGATTTCTTGACTCGTCTTCATGTACTTCGCTCATCAGGTTCAGCCCGTAAGCCAATGTGGTGTAAACCATACACTGACGAATGGAGCTCTTAGCCATACGCAGATAGTAAATAAACTGCGTTTTGTTTCTGGCTGATCCCTCAGCAATAAAGAGCGCAATGTTGCGGGCAGCATCGTTAAAACGGATGGTAAGCTGAGTTTTGTCCGGATCGGGGAAAAGCATGGTTACATCATGTAACCAGGAAACATAATCCAGCGCTTTGTGATAAATTCTCAAATCTTCGAATCTAAAGAAAGTGCCGGAGCGATCAGGTTTTTCTCCACGTTCGTTTCTTTCCATCTTTTCATTTAGGTTGTCCATCATGATAATAAATTTTAAAAAAGTTAATCTCATCGCCCGGAAGCGATGATTAATCCCCGCCGGTTTTATTTTTTAAAGCAAGGAGTATTTGAACGATAATTAGTTAACCTTGAAGGTTGTGATCCCTTCTTCAAAAAAGCCGATGATCTGTTTGGCGGCAGCAATGCCGGCATTGATGTTGGCTTCTGCAGTCTGGGCACCCATCTTTTTCGGTGTGAAAAAGCATCGGTTGCCATAGTCTTTTTCAAGCACTGCTTTGTTGTCGGGGGCAATATCAGAAATATAATGGAAGGTTTCGTTTTGTGCAAAAATCTTCAA
>CAYWBO010000076.1:10784-13313 GCA_964456625.1 uncultured Lentimicrobiaceae bacterium
ATTTTCTTTCCTTTCAATTCGGTTCCGGCGGTCCCGTTAAATCCGTTCCTGGACTGATAAACCAAAAGCCCGAAAATCAATTCGGCCACGGCATTGGAATTTTGTCCCGGGGTGTTCATCACCACCACATTTCTTTCGGCTGCTGCTGCAAGATCCACATTATCATATCCCGCACCGGCCCTGACAACGATCTTTAGCTTGGGCGTGTTTTTCAGCACTTCCAGATCAATGATGTCGCTACGGATCATGATGGCTTCAGCATCTTTAGCCGCTTCGATCAGTTCATTATGATTTTGGTATTTTTCAAAAAACAGGCATTCATATCCGGCCTGATCAAAAATTGATTGAATTTGGGCTACGGCGACTTTGGCGAAAGGTTTTTCTGTAGCGACAAGAACTTTAGGCATTGTATATCTATTTTAGTATGTTAAGTTTGGGAACGTTAGGTTTCCCGGTTTATTATTTGTTTTGAAATTCTTTCATGCAGGCAACGAGGGCTTCTACGCTTTCCATGGGCAAGGCGTTGTATAATGAGGCTCTGAAACCGCCAACAGAACGGTGCCCCTTGATCCCAATCATACCTTTTTGAGTAGCAAATTCGAGGAATGCTTTTTCTTTGTCTTCATAGCCTTCGCTCATCACGAAGCAGACGTTCATGATGGACTGGTCTTTTTTGTTGGGAACCGTCATTTTGAAGAGTGGGTTGCGCTCGATTTCTGTGTGGAGCATTTCAGCTTTAGCTTTGTTTATCTTGTTCATCTCAGCGACACCGCCTTTGCTTTTCAGCCACTTCAGGGTTTGAAGAGCGGCAAAGATCGGAAGTACCGGAGGCGTGTTGAACATACTTTCACCCTCAACATGCGTTTTGTAGGCAAACATCGTCGGGATGGTTCTTTGTACTTTCTCCAGCAGGGCGTTTTTGATAATGACAAAAGTAACGCCGGCAGGAGCGAGGTTCTTCTGGGCACCTCCATAGATCAAAGCGTACTTTGAAACGTCAACGGGACGGCTGAAAATATCGGATGACATGTCGGCGATCAACGGAACCGGTGAATCAAAATCTTCTTTGATCTCTGTCCCGTAAATGGTATTGTTGGTTGTGATATGGAAATAATCTGCATCTGCCGGAATGGTAAATCCGGTAGGGATGTAATTAAAATTTTTGTCATCTGAAGAAGCCACCACATCAACTTCTCCGAACAGTTTTGCTTCTTTAATGGCTTTTTTGGACCAGGCTCCTGTGTTCAGGTAAGCGGCTTTTTTATTCAGGAAATTAAACGGAATCATGGCAAACTGAGTGCTGGCACCACCACCCAGAAAGAGTACCGAGTAACCTTCAGGAATGTTGAGGAGTTCTTTAAATAGTTGTTGTGCTTCGTCTGCCACAGCGACAAATTCTTTACTTCTGTGGGAGATAGACATGATAGAAATGCCTGTTCCGGCAAAATCTGTTAATGCCTTTGTCGTCTGTTCGATTGTGTAATCCGGCAAAATCGAGGGGCCTGCATAGAAATTGTGTACTTTCATGGTAAAGCTTTTTTAAATTCCGTTATCATCTGCAAATATATAAAACCCATTGAAAATAAAATCTAAAAATAACAACTTAGAATGCGTCTAACCAACCCCTGTTTACAGTTGTTTACTGCAATCCGGGTTATAATTTCTGTGGATGAAAAATGCTTGTGAAAAAATAAACAAAAGACTGAAAATCATGCGAAAGGGAATTCATTTTCGGGCAGTTAGAGGCTGAAATTATAAAATCTAGGCTTGGTAAAGAAAAAGTGCAACTTTATAAGGTAGCTGTTTCATGTAAAACCCAGAGTGTCTTTTAAAATCGTTTGCACCGTACGTGTGATTTCAGGAATTTTTTCTTCAATTTCAGATGAAAGCGTCATATCCATATCCTGCTGAGGGTTAATGGATACTGTAATTAGAAAAATGCGAGGAACTTTTTCCAGTAAATGAGCAGATTCGATCATGTCCTTCAATCCCAGTTCGTGCGTGCTGAGTGACTTGGGAAAGTCTTTGGAGAATTTGGGTTCGGTGACTTTCACCGTGCCAACCGGGTCGTTTGTAAGACTGGCATCGATGATGATCATATTTTTAAAAGTCTGGAAAAGCGATAGCAGTACAAACCCGCCGGTACCGCCATCCAATACTTCTACATCCTTGGGCCATTGCATTTTTGCCAGAATCTCTGCTGTTCTGACACCGATTCCTTCGTCGTTGAGCAACACATTGCCCAAACCTAAAATAATTGTCTTCTCAGGCTTCATACACGATTTTCTCCAAACTTACGAAATGTTTAAAAATAATTTTCTGCTCACGGCAGGGAAATGAAGAAGGTAAAAAAGAAACCCTGTTCTCTGCTGATCCCGATACAGAAAACAAGGTTTCAAAAAAACATCTTACGGAATTTAATTTGCTTTCGTTTTGTTTTTCTTTTTTACTTCGAATTCCAGTTCTCGTTCCACTTTATCTTTATTGATAAATTTCCAACCGCCTATCATGGAAGAAACAATGCCGTTT
>CAYWBO010000077.1:0-8659 GCA_964456625.1 uncultured Lentimicrobiaceae bacterium
ATAAGGAAGAACGTGCGTCAGCGTTTTTCTCAGCCTCGTTTGCCCGCCTCGTCGCAACGAAGCAGGGCGCGAAGACGCATCGGATTTTGCGTCCTTTCTTTGTTCCTTTCTTTGGACGCTGCAAAGAAAGGAAAGGTACTGTTACGATACCGTCCCGGTTCCCGGGACTCAGGGTTAAACGTTCTTTTTTGTGTATAAAGTTTTTGAGAATGTCGAACAAGGATTAACGATTGGGGATTTAAGAAGAAAAGAGATATGGGGAAATCCTATCACAAGCGGATGCTTGCGCCAGGTGGGGAATGAGCGCCAGTGAAGTAATCTCTATAAAAATGACCTTCATTGCGATCCCGATTTATCGGGAGAAGCAATCTCATCGATTCAAACAACATTTTTTGATATGAGATCGCTTCGTCGGTCACCTCCACGCGATGACGTGCTTTTCTATAAGGGAATTTACTTCCATATCCATTTCAGGCATTGGCTGACTTTTTCTTCATCCGTCAACAGGCCGTCCAGCCAATGAATTTCGATGCCTCTTTTCTCCATTCGGCGGAACCAGGTCATCTGGCGTTTGGAAAACTGGTGAATGGCCGTGTTCAGTTGGTTGAAAAGTTCCTGATAAGAAATCTTTCCGGTAATATAATCTGTGACAAAGCGATATTCGAGTCCGTAAAACCGAAGCTGATCCGGTTTTAAACCAGAGTCCAGAAGCCCCTGCACTTCTTCGATCATACCGTTTTCCAGTCGCTCTTTCAGCCGGCGTGTGATCCGGTTGCGGACTTCCTGCCGCTCGAGCTGCACGCCGATGTTCAAAGAATTCAGTTTCGGAACCTTCTGTTCAGCAGGATTTTCTTTTTCAAACTGCCGGATCTCGATGGCCCGGATACAACGCTCCCGGTCGGTGGTGTCGGTGGTGTTGTGCAGCGTTCCGTAGGTCTCAAGTATCGCGACAAGTGCTTCCAGGGACTTACCTTTGAGCGATGTCCGCAAGTCCGCATTTTCCGGCACCGGTTTCATCTGATAACCCAATAAAACCGATTCGAGGTACAAACCCGTCCCGCCGCACAAAACAGGCATTTTTCCACGGGTTTTGATCTTGCGGTATGCTTTTAAAAAATCTTCCTGAAAAGAATAAACATTGTACTCGGTTCCCGGCTCGGCAATATCCACCAGGTGGTAAGGAATTTTCCGGTCATTCAAATAATATTCCGAAAGGTCCTTACCCGTTCCGATGTCCATACCCCGGTACACCTGCCGCGAATCGGCGCTAATGATCTCACCGTCAAGCTCCCATGCCAGCAGCACTGCCAAATGTGTTTTTCCGGTGGCTGTCGGCCCCAGAATGGTTATGACATCATATTCGTTCATGGAATGGCAAAGATAACAAGACCTTAACATGAAGGGTTTTTGCAAAACAATAAATTTTAATTTTATCTGTTACTATTCAAAGAGAAAAAGAAGCCGACATAGCAAATTTTTATGATAGCTAAACTCAAATACACGATTTTTATCGTGCTGATATTGATTACAATGCACATGAACGGGCAGGAAATGCTGGGGTTGGGATTCAGTACCTACAGCGGAATTTCGGGTAAAAATATCAACCCGGCCTTCCTTACGGGGTCCAAAGTCTATCTGGATGTTAACCTTGTGGGCGCCGGAATATCGGCTGAAAACAATTTCGGATACATCCCCAGGGAAAGCGGGACGATCTGGTCCATCCTCCGTGGCGACAGCCTGTCCTACAAGTACGGAGCCTATACGTTCAACAATTTTTATGAGATCCACAACAAACCTTATCATAATTTTGCCGTCATGGCAACGGTCATGGGACCCGGTGTTATGCTGCAGGACGGGAAACAGGCCTTCGGTGTCAGTCTGTCGTTCCGGAGCTACCAATCCGCCTACCACTTTCCCGGATTGATCCTGCGGGATATTTACAACCAGGGGCCGGTGCCCGCGGACATCAATCAGGAACACACCTTTCATAATTTCGGGATGGCTTCCCTCAGCTGGGCTGAACTGTCCTTTAACTATGCCTATGATTTTTATGAACGATACGGAGATAAACTTACGGCGGGGATTGAGCTCAAGGTCCTGTACGGTGTAGAAGGATTTTACAGCACGACAGATACTTACAAATACAAATGGACGTCCTATAATACCGTTCAGGTCGATTCCCTTAATACCGCGATGGGAATGGCGCTGCCGGTTGACTATAACGGAACAGGCGCCAATCTGAAACCCTGGGATAAAGGGCACGGCCTGGGTCTTAACCTCGGGATTCTTTACACAAAAAACGAAAGCAATGTCTCGTTAAAGGGAGAAAAACAATTGTGCGCCAGACCTTACGAAGATTATAAGTATAAGATCGGTTTTTCCATTATGGACATAGGAAGCATAAGGTTTAAAAACAATGCCCGGCTTTACGATATCCAGGCGGGAGGCATTGCAACCAATCAGGATCAGATGAAATTCTACAATACGATAACCGGAACGATGGACTTTTTTTCCAATCTCTTCCTGGGCGATTCGACAAAAGCACTGAAAGATTCAACCATCAGCATGAGTTTACCCACTGCACTGAGTCTCCAGGTGGATTATCATCTGAAGAAAGATATTTATATCGGTGGCCTCTGGATCCATCCCCTTCGATTCAACAAGCGCTCCCTGAGGAGACCGGCACAGCTGGCGGTGATCCCGCGATACGACACAAGAATGCTGGGGGTCAGCGTACCCGTATCCCTGTATGACTATCAACAGTTGCGGATGGGCCTGGCGTTGAGAATTTATACGATCACAATAGGAACAGAAAAGCTGGGTACCCTTTTGGGGATGGGAAAACTTTCGGGACTGGATTTCTATTTCAACATTAAGCTGCATCTGGAAAAAGGAACCTGCCTCAGTTGGAAGAAAGGTGCCTGCTCGGAATAGACTACGTTAAAGAAAATCAACCTTTTTTCATTACCCGTTTTGCCATCTCCTTACGGAACAAGCTGTTACGGATTGTCTGAAAACATTCTACAGATCCGGACTGTAACCCGTTTTCCAAGATCTCGATCATACATCTTTTATTTTCGGTAAAAAGTCCTTCCTGTTCCAGGCAATGTTGAAGGGCCTGTTCATTCCGGATTTTTTCTTCAGCTTGTCTGCTACGCAGATATTGCAAAATCCTCAAGCCATCTACCTTGTTCCTGCAAGCTCTTACAAAATTCTCCTGATCTTTATAATTCTCACGCAATGCATCCCACAGCCGTTCCGTGCGAAACTGCAGCTTCAGGAAATGGTCCATGGGGGTAAGAATGTCTTTTTCGAACAACGAGGGAAATAGCACAAATGTCTCCCTGATTTCATCAAAAAACCGCGGTTCATAAATGGGATAAGAACTCCAGTCACCCCGGCTGCCTTTGATCAGTGCGGGGCCGGTCCCGAAGATCACCCGGTCGGAAAGCCGCGAGGAAGGAAACGCCGTTGTTGACACATAGAGATCAACAGAACCATATTTTACCAGCTTCTGAAGGAAGTAAAAATCTTCGCCACTCAACACCGGGGTCAGTCCACCCGCTTTTCTGTATGCCCAAACAGGAAATGCCATAGCAGAACCCAACGCGGTGAAAGCATACGGGTTCTCGATGCGGAACATGTTTAACAGAAAACAACGCATATAAATCTCATACCGCAGGATCAAACGATCCTGAATCTGATCTCCGGTGAGCTGGTGATAATAGGGCAATGCCACCCCCCAGGAAGATCTGTGTTCCCCGAAAAACCGTTTCAACGTGCCCAGATAATCTGCCGGGTAAAAAGTGTCTGCATCCATGCTCACAATGACATCATTTTCATCGGCATTTTTGCTGATCCAATCCATGATTTCTTTTCTTGCATACCCTACCCCTCCTTTTTTCGGAGCCCAACCCATTCCCAACGAACTTTTGTCGATGATCTTCATGGGAATCTCCATCTCGTTATTCAGGAGTTGCAAGGTGCGCAGATTGTCTTCACACCAGGAGAAATATTTTTCATCTTCCCACCAATGATCATACTGGTTTACACAAACCACCAAAAAAAAGTCCTTTTCGTTCTGACTTTTAAGGATTCTTAAAAATTGTGAAATCGATGCCGATTCATTCAGTACCGGTAAAGCGATGTAAACCATTTCGTTGTTTTTACAAAACTCAAATCTAACAAGTTTTGTCAGATTGACTCCCGTTTACTCAAAGGAAATTATGCTTAATTTTGAAATTATTCATAACTATTCTAAATAAAAATGCAATACAATCCCATCATCGAAAAAATGCCTAAGTACCTGAAACGCTTTATTGTAGATCAGGACTACGATCGCTATACACCCCGCGATCATGCTATCTGGCGTTATGTGATGCAACGGAATATTGCTTATTTGAGACATACAGCGCATCCCTCTTATCTTAACGGACTTAAACAAACAGGAATTTCTATCGACCGCATTCCTTCCATCGACGACATGAATCAGATTCTGTCGAAAATAGGTTGGGCTGCCGTGTGTGTGGACGGCTTTATTCCGCCGTCTATGTTCATGGCTTTTCAGAAATACCGGGTATTGGTCATTGCCGCCGACATCCGCCCTGTTAATCAGATCGATTATACGCCTGCGCCTGATATTCTCCATGAAGCAGCCGGTCATGCACCCATCATCGCCGATAAAAGTTACTCCGATTACCTGGTTTACTTCGGAAAGCTAGGGTCCATGGCTTTCCCGTCGAAAAAAGACAATCAGTTGTATGAGGCCATTCGCCACTTGTCAATTCTGAAAGCTGATCCTACTACGCAGGAGGCAGAAGTTCAAAAAGCTTGTGACGAGCTTGAATACCTGAATACCCACATGGGCGTGCCATCCGAAATGGCACTTATTCGAAATTTGCATTGGTGGACTGTGGAATACGGGCTGGTCGGAGACATTGACAAGCCTCAAATCTACGGTGCCGGCTTGCTTTCATCTATCAAGGAAAGTAAGACCGCTTTGGAAGCTGGGACACCTAAAATTCCCTATTCCGTTGATGCCATGGACTATGGTTTTGACATTACCAGACCTCAGGAGCAGTTGTTTGTCAGCCCTGATTTCGAATATTTGTCTTATGTCCTGGATGAATTTGCATCCAAAATGGCGCTGAGGACCGGAGGCCTTGAAGCGGTGATGAAAGCCATGCATTCCGAAGGAGTCAGCACGCTGGAATTCAGTTCAGGACTCCAGGTATCGGGAATCGTCACAGATGTGATTACAAACAAGGGACAGGTGGCTTATATAAAAACCACCGGATCCACGATCCTGAGTTATAAAAACAAGCTGCTGCCGGGACATGGTGAGCTGACCCATTTTCATGGTTTCGGGGCACCTGTTGGCAGGCTCAAAGAATCCATGAAACCTTTACGGCTTTTCAGCGAGAGCGATCTCATGCAATCGGGAATCCTGAAAGGGAAACATTGCAAGCTGGAACTGGAGTCGGAAGTCGTCATCGAAGGGAAATTGCAATCGCTGGTGCGTAAAGGCCATAAGATCATTCTGATGAGCTTTACAGAATGCACCGTGCGCTACAAACAGGATGTTTTGTTTGAACCCGGCTGGGGGGTTTATGATATGGCCATCGGAGAGAAAATCGTCTCTGCTTTTTATGGCCCTGCCGATCCGGACGGTTTTAATCTGGAATTTGAACCGGCGGCTGAGAAAACGCACAGACTTCAATATACGCCTCATGAAAAAAGGCTTTTTGAGCTGTATACCCAAGTCAGGGAGATGTACAAACAGCCTTTCAATATCATGAATTTATCTTCCGTTTGGGAAGAAGTGAAGACGAATTATTCTGATGAATGGCTTTTGCCTTATGAAATACTGGAATTACTTGCTCATCACAAGGTAGGGCAAAGTACGACAGAAGAAATCAAAACTTATTTGAGCAAACTTCAGGAAAAAAATAAGGGGTTATCGTATATTGCTATCTAAAAGCATTTTAGCTTTCCTGTTCAATCCATTTACCGTTCCGGGACTCGCCCAGTATAGCGACGTCTTTGGTACGGGAATATTGGGCAATGGCTTTCAACATTTCCTCCTTGGTGTTTCGCACAAGGACAATGCCGCTTTTTTCTCCTTTATTTTTTACTTCGATATAAAATCCGTCACGGTATCTTTTGGGTTTGGTAACAGGTCTTCCCATGGAATATACTTTTAATGCTTTAAATTGTCAGTCAATATTTTCAATAGCTAACAAATATAAAAATTATTGGATACAAAAAGAAAAAATCAGGTACTAATTTCATTGAATTTTAAGAATAATTTTGATTTTAAGATAAACGGAACTTTACACGCGTTAAAACGGTTGATATAATCGATGAATCAAGAGGGTAAAGTACAGTATCACAGTGAAATTTGTTCTACAAAAGCTTCAGCACTCATTTTTCATCAGCATCGTTAATTTATAAATCTAAGGCGGATAAAAATGAGAATTTATTGCTTAATTTCGTTATAATAACAGGAAAGTGCAAATGAAACGGGATAACACCAAAATCTTCGTTGAAATTCAGGCACATTCAAATGACGGGAGCTTATGAGCGAAGCCATTGAAAAAAACAGGCAATATTACAAGTTCGGATTGTATGGCTTTTTAAAGAACCTTCGTTTTTACGAATCTTTCCTTATTTTGTTTTTTCTTGAAAAAGGAATCGATTATCTGAAAATCGGGTTACTTTACTCCATCCGGGAAATTACCATCATCCTACTGGAAATACCCAGCGGCCTGGCAGCAGATGTTCTGGGACGTAAAAGAACATTAATGGCTTCCTTTCTTTTTTACATGGTCTCCTTTGTAATCTTCTATTTTTCAAGTCACTTTTTCCTCATGGCCCTGGCTATGATATTTTTTGCCATTGCCGATGCATTCCGAACCGGAATTCATAAAGCCATGATATTTCAGTACTTGAAATCGCGTGGAAAGGCCCATCAAAAAGCAGATTATTACGGGCATACTAGATCATGGTCGCAAACCGGTTCTGCACTTTCTTCGCTCATTGCTGCCGCCATGGTATTTTATTACGGAAGTTATAAAATCATTTTTGCCGCTTCTGTGGTGCCTTATGTCTTCGATTTTATTCTGATCAGCACTTATCCAGACTTCCTGAACGGCGAAATAAAACATATTGGCCAATCCACTTTGTGGGAAAAATCTAAATACATTTTCAGTGCTTTTTATCAGAATTTTAAGAATCTGGAATTCCTGAGGTCGCTCACCAGCCTTTCACTCCATACAGGTTATTACAGGGCTGTCAAAGATTACATCCAGCCCATTATGATGAGCCTGGCCCTGACAATTCCCTTCTTTACGGGACTGGAGAACAAGCAAAAAACGGCTTTGGTAGTCGGAATCCTGTATTTCTTCATTTATCTTTTTACCGCTTACGCATCAAGACGGTCAGGACGTTTCATGGATTTTTATAAGAATTATTCCAGGCCTATGAATCTGACTTTGCTCATTGGTTTTGTTGCCGGGATTGTCAGCGGAATATTTTACGCAATTCAGCTATTTTGGATCTCAGCTCTGTTCTTTATCCTCATTCTGATGATCGAAAACCTTCGCAAACCTATCGGCATCTCTTACGTGGCAGAACTCTCACATGATGATGCTATGGCTACGGCTCTCTCCGTTCAATCCCAGTCACAGTCGCTTTTTGCAGCCCTCATCGCCCCCATAGTAGGCGTCACAGCCCAGTACGCGGGGGTAGGTATCGGTATGGCGGTGGCAACGGCGTTTCTATTACTGTTTTTCCCGCTTTACCGGTTAAAAGAAAGATGATTTAATTGTGTAAATAAGTCCTTCTAAAATCGTAATTTTAACCTCTGTTAGAAATTTCTAAAAAACCACCATGAAAAAAATCGCACTTGCATTAGGAGGAGGAGGCGCCCGAGGATTGGCACACATTGGTTTTTTAAGGGTCCTTGAAAGAGAAAATATTCCTGTCAGCCGTGTCTGTGGATGCAGTATGGGAGCTATGGTGGGCGGCGCTTACTGCCTTTATAAAGATGTGGATAAAGTGGAGGAAGAAGCCTACAGTTTCGTGAACCACCCTGTTTTCCGGGAATTTAACTTCGACGACTTTGCCGCCATGGACAAAAGGGCTGATGACTGGAAAAGCAAAGCACTGAACGTGATGGGAAGGATTAAAGTGGGGCTTTCTTTGTTCAAAACGCTGGCGCATCCCAGCATTTACGAAAGTGACCTGGTGGATCAGATCTACAACAATTATCCCGATGCTCCTATCGAAAACCTTCAGATTCCCTTTGCGGCCACCACCAATGATATTTTATCAGGACAGGAAGTGATCATTAACAAAGGAAGCCTGCGGTTTGCCGTCAGGGCCAGTTCCGCCATTCCGGGATATCTTCCTCCGGTCAAATTTGAGAATTACCTGTTGGTGGACGGAGGTGTTTCCAACCTGGTTCCCACCCATTGCTTCAGTAAAAACAGCAATGAGCTGATCATCGGTGTGGACGTAAGCCAGCCGGTTCGTGAAACTGAAGAGCCCAAAAGCGGTGTGAATATTATGCAACGTGCGGAGGCCATCCGTGAATATCACCTGGTCAAATTAAAAACGCTGAATGCGGACAAAGTGGTTCGCTGCAACCTTAACGGCA
>CAYWBO010000077.1:8759-12822 GCA_964456625.1 uncultured Lentimicrobiaceae bacterium
GTCAAATTAAAAACGCTGAATGCGGACAAAGTGGTTCGCTGCAACCTTAACGGCATTTCCTGGGCCGATTTCAACAGCATGGACGAAATTATCCGTTACGGCGAAAAAACTGCACAAAAACTGATGCCGTGGATCCGGAAAAATATCGAATGATCTATTCGAAAAATATTTCCTGAAATCCCAGCAGGTACACTTTCTCGGTAGCCCGGGTAAACGCCGTGTACAGCCATCTCAGATATTCCACATCCAGCTGTTCCGTATTGATGTATCCCTGATCGATAAACACATGCGACCATTGTCCGCCCTGGGTTTTATGACAGGTCATGGCATAGGCGTACTTGATTTGCAGCGCATTGAAATAAGGATCCTTTTGCATGGCTGCGATCCGTTTTTTTCGATTGGGGATGGACTGGTAATCCCGTTCCACAGAGTCAAACAGATTCCGCTGCTCTTCTTCTGTAAGGCTGGGCGCATTGGCATCCAGGGTGTCCAGCAACAGTTTCACCGACATTTCCTTTTCTTCGGGATAGTCGACAAGGCGGATTTCAGCATCTGCAAAATGAAATCCATAAAGGTCTTCTTCGCCTGTAAGCCTGACGATTTCCGCCAGATCGCCGTTGGCGATAAATCCCGCTTTAGAATCGGGGTCGAGCCAGAAGTAATTGTTCTTTACGACCATGATCTGATCTCCTGCTTCCAGTACCTCTTCCCTCTGCTGGATATTATTTCTAATCTGTCGGTTAAAATGATTGGCGCTTTTGTTGGAACGCGTCACTACGATGCTATCGGATTGTTGATAACCTGAAAATGCCTGCTGGAACAATTCTTCCAACCGATAATAATCTTCAATGACCTCCACATCCGCCATAAAATCTTTTCGCATAAAAAAAGGAAATGAAAATTCTTCCGTGCCAATTTTATGTCTCAAACGCGTTGCCGAAAGAAGTATACCGGAATCCTGTGCCTGACGCATGACATCCTTCATTTCGAAAGCGAAGGCCGTCAGGCTGTAGGCCGATTTCAAATATTCCACATCCAATGCCGGACTGATATTCAGATGTACCGGTGGCAGCTGAGCCGTATCGCCCACAAACAACAGCTTATTTCCAGGACGCGAAAAAACAAAACTGATCAGGTCGTCCAGCAGTCCCTTCCCTTCAGAACCACCGGATTCCAACGAATTATCACTGATCATGGACGCTTCATCCACGATGAACACCGTATTTTCCATCCGGTTCGGGCTGAGTGTCATTTTTCGCCTTCCGTCAGCTGCCATCACCGTCATATAAATTCTTCTGTGCATGGTATATGCCTGATATCCGGTATATTGCGAAAGCACTTTGGCCGCCCGTCCAGTCGGAGCCATCAAGACAAATTTTACGGATTTCTTTCTCAGTCTGCCGGTAAAAGCGCTGATCAAACTTGTCTTTCCGGTACCAGCATAGCCCATCAGCAAATACAACGGGTTGGATTTTTCGCTGATGCCAAAGGCAGCAAGATGTTGCATTGCCGTAACCTGATCCTGGGTAGGCTCAAAGCTAAATTCTTCCCGGAGGGCATGAAATTCATCCAACTGACTCATAGCAAATTCTTAGAATGGATATCCGATACCAAAGTTACCCACAAAATCATGCCAGTTCATCTGGCCCACTCTCCAGCGCTGGCTGAGGGGATAGGACGGATCTCTGAGAGGGGCTGCAACATCGAAACGGAAAATAAAATAAGTAAAGTCAAAGCGGAGGCCGAAACCGGCGTCAATGGCAACCTGCCGAATAAAGGTATTCCATTGGAATTGTCCGTTGGGATAAGCTGGAGAAGCATTGTAATTCCATATATTTCCGGCATCCATAAACAGAGCACCTTTGAAGAAATTATAAATCGGGAACCGGTATTCGGCATTGGCTTCCAGCTGAATATCTCCGATGCGTTCGTATACATCGCTGCCGCTGAATCCGCCCGGTCCCAGCATCCTGAAATGCCATCCCCGCATATCGTTGGCGCCACCGGCATAAAATCCTTTTTCGTAAGGAATCTCCGAGGAATTGCCATACGGAATGGCAAGGCCTACCAGGCCGCGCAGCACAAACACATTCCCTTTCTTGTTAAACTGGAAATAATGTCTGTAATCCGCGTTAATTCTTGCATACTGCGAATAATTCACGCCAAAAATATTGTAAGAACCACTCGCATCCCTTTTCGAGCCGATGACCTGATTGAACAGGTTCAGCAGGTTCCCCGAGCTTTCAAAATCCAGGCGGAAATAGTTAAAACTTCCCACCTGGTTCTGCTGCTGATTGTTGTATATAAAACTGTATTTCAATCCCACGATCATATGACTTGAGTATTGTTCTTTCAGCGAGAGATTCGTTTCCTGCCGCAAAATTGAGTCAAATTCAGGAGTGGGATTTACCTTGACAAAATTCAGGTTGATGGGCGTCAAAATATGTTTGATATTTTGATTTTGATCCCAGGAATAGCCCAAATCGGTATTGGTAATTTTAAGCGAATAGTAAGGTCTCAGCTGATAAGTATAACCCAAATT
The DNA here is from genome assembly GCA_964456625.1 of uncultured Lentimicrobiaceae bacterium. Taxonomy (GTDB): domain Bacteria; phylum Bacteroidota; class Bacteroidia; order Bacteroidales; family F082; genus Sulfidibacterium. The sequence continues at coordinate 11,302 of CAYWBO010000077.1, forward strand.
GATGCTCGTTCGGGAGTTTCCTGTCAAGGGGATGGAGTGGAACGGGAATAATGCCATTGGAAAATAAAGCGAAGCATTAATACCGGTTTCAAAAGTATTGAAAAGGGCGAAGTTACCCGAAGTATTACCGGATAACGGAACCTGCTTTTCAGCCTCAAAACCACCATTCAGGCTCAGGCTCAACACTTCCCCGCCGTGAAAGATATTCCGGTTCGAATAAGAAACGGCTCCTGTCACCCCTAGGTTCCCACTGGAGTTTGTGCCCACAGTTTCTACCGAGATGGTATTCAGTTTGCCGGTCTGCATTAAGATCCGGGCATTCAGATATCCCACATTCAGAGAATCATTGCGGCCTGCCCCTGTCGTGTCAAAGCCGATATTCACCGTACGGAGCACCCTGTAATTAAACAGGTTGTTGTATGTTTTCTGCACACTCTCATCCGAGAAATACCGGTTGGGTTTGATCTTTATGGCATTGTCGAAAGCATTCAGCGCAAACCTTCTCGCCGGGGTCAGGATGATCTTATATTGGTACCGGCTCGTATCGCCTTTAAAGCTGATCTGGTGATTCACAGTGTCGTAAGTAGTCGGATTGGCCCCCTGAAAGTTGGGGAAAATCCTGACACTTTTCACGATATATCGCGTATGCGGTATGGAGATTGTCTTTCCCGGATGGTCCAGATCAGGTTTGGTTTTGGCCCGTAATACCACATTGACGGCAACAGTGTGTTTGCGCTGATTGGTATCTACGACAAACTGAACATAATTCCTGTTGAAATAATAATACCCCTGATTTCGTAACATTTCTGCAATGGCATTCCGTTGATCATCGAGGTTGTTGACATTAAAAATATCGCCTTTGTGCAACAGGCGCAACGACTTTTTATTCTTGATAAACCGGGCCAGTGTGGTATCTCCATAAGTGTAAAAAATCGTATCGTAACGATACGGCTTGTTGGTAGTAATAAAAAAACTCACGTCGGCTACTTTATTTTTTTTCGCCACTTCATACCTGACACTTGCATTGAAAAAGCCAATATCATCCAGATATCTTTTAATGCTCTTGATACTCATTTCAGCATCTTCGGGATGAAAATAAACCGGGGACTGGCCCATTTTCTTTTCAAGAAAAGCATTGAATTTGGTAGGATTTTGTTTTTTCTTATAAAAAGCCCACACATTCAGGCGTGTAAAAATCAGTTTCTTATTGGGTTTCGGTTGAACATAACGCCTCACATCACTCAAACTCAATTGAGGGTTCTGGTTCTTTCCTTCAAACTGCAATCTGTACTTTCCCACCAGATAATCACCCTTGGGGATGAATTTCTTTACGGAGCAAGAGGAAAATACAATCAGTAAAAAAGAGAAAGCAAAACTTAGGCGAAAAATTCTTCTTTCCAATTTGATAAAAGTAACTTTATGCAAAGTTAAAAAAGAAGTCAGAAAGGTGAAATTATATTTTTTCCGCTTTTGTCATTTTTTAGTTGTATAAATGAAATATCGTTGTATTTTTGCACTCTC
>CAYWBO010000078.1:0-4724 GCA_964456625.1 uncultured Lentimicrobiaceae bacterium
CAGATGCTGGCGCAGATCTTTTATGCCGGATTTGAGATTGCCGAAATCACCTGTCCCACCAAATACGAAGAAGAAAGCTCTTCCATTAACTTTATGCGCAGCTCAAAATACGGCATCGGCGTGCTTTACGTGTCGGTGCAATATTTTCTGCAGAAGTTAAAGCTGGGGAGGTTTAAGATTTTCAAGGGAATTAAGAGATCGTAAAAAAAAGCCGCCCCGATATTCGGGACGGCTTTTTTTATCATCATCCGGATCAGATAAACAGCGCGTTAAACACCAGCTTGTACGTTACCGGTGTGGAGTCTCTGAAAATGGGACTGAAGCCGTACAGTACCATCTGACCTTTGCCTCTGCGCAGCCAGACCATAATGGGTTTGTTGCCCACCAGTTTGATGTTTTCGGCATAGCCGCTCATGATGAGGTGTTCTTCCGGGAACCAGCCGATCACGCGGCGGTCCATTTCGAAACCCGGGAGAGAAGTCGTAAAGACAGGATTCCCGCGGTAGAAAATGCCGGTGCGGCTTTCCATGCCCAGCGTCAGCGGATGGTTGGGCTTCCAGTTCACGGCAATCAGCGTTCCGGGACAGTATAATCCCTGTTTCCTGAGTTGCGGACCGATGTTCCTGATGGGCAGCACAAATTCCGTTTCCTGCCCTTTTTCCGATTTGATTTTCTGGGTGCCTTCAAACAGGTCCGTCGATTTTCCCCAGCTGAGGATCTTGCCGCCGTTGTTCACAAATTCCATGATCTTTTGCAATCCGGGTTTGCCGATGCCCTGCGTGTACTGCGGCGGGAAATTGGGCTGGTAATAGCCGTTCTCGGAATATTTGCCGTCCATCAGCACCGACTTGCTCATATCCGGGAAAATGAGAAAATCGTAATTCGACAGATCTTCCGTGGCAATGTCTTCGGGATGGATCACCGTATAAGGAATGTGGTACGTGTCGAAAACAAAACGCGTCCAGCCGGCATCCATGTCATGGAACCAGGTAACCATCATTGCAATGCGGGGCAGCCTGACTTCCTGCATTTTTACCGACGGTTTTTTCTGCAAAAAGACGGGAGCTGCGGTCATCGAAGCTTGCAGCTTCTTCAGATCGCTGCTGCCGGAAGCAATGAAACTGCCTTTGGGAATGATTTTTCCGTCAACAGTAAAATCTTCTTCCGTCCGGTAGACTTTGTTTTTTTCCGACAATAGGGTGAACGCATCCTTGAAACTTTCGTTTTCATTCACGTTGAAAGCCATGCCCCAGGCGCCTTTTTCAGGAGGGGTCATGAAATTGAAATTCAGCGGAAGCTTTTCGATGTTGTTGTCGATGAGGCTGGTGTACTGATCAATTTCGTGACTTTCGAGACCTTTCTGCAACGGCAGCGACCACGAGGTGATGTCGTAAGGACGGATGACTTTTCCGCCATGCGTAAAATGCCTGACGGGATATTCCTGGGCTTCCATCACTTCTTTGATGAAGGGACGATACGGTTGTGTCATGGGAAGGACGATGTCGCCCTGGTGATAATCGAAATTATTCAGCGTAATGTCTTTGGTAAGGTGATATACGTCAACGCCTTGTTCCTGCATGATGCGGATCAGGTCCGCCAGCTCGCTCTGGTCGTGTTGTGCGGCGGGCAGGATGTAATAGTTGGGGGCCTGGGTTTTTCCTTTGTTGACTTCCTTTACGCAGATGTCGTTGCGGAATTTCAGGATCTCGTCTTTGTGCAGATACGCCGTTTTGATGATGGCCATGGTAGAACTCATCTCATATTGCACGATGTCGCTCAGTTTCCACCATCCACCCGGCCACGGGTCGGGCATGTTGATACTTTTCTTGTAATCCGAAAGTCCCTTTCCGTCGGCTGTCAGCTCGGTAGGTTCGATGTAAACCGGGGTGGCGAACCTGGCGCTGGCACATTCCGTCAGCATGGCGATGACGTTTTTCCACAGGCTGGTTTCCGTAGATCCCGGCCAGTAGTCGTCGAAGACATATTGCTGCACCACGCCTTTCAGGCTGTCGGCCGTCATCTCGGTGATCATGTTGGAGCCGAAGATCTTCATCCAGTTCCACAGATTGGCGTCGATCACCTGGGCGATGGCATCCGTGGGCGGCGGCACGAAATAACGGACGTCGCTCATGCCCATCTGATGTTTTTCGAACATCACCTGCGGATACCAGCTGGTGTCGGAAACGGCAGCAATGGCTTTGGTATCCGACTGCGAAAGCGTGATGAAGTCGCGGTTGTTGTCGTGGCCGACATATTTGTGCCACACGCCGGGTAAGGAGGCCCCTTCGTAAGGCGTCCCCCGGTACTTCAGATAGTTGTTCACCACCATGTCCATGCCGTCAGGGTTGTGGTTGGGAACCATCATGTACACGACTTTGTCCATCCAGCTCCGGATTTCCGGATCATTGGAGGTGATGAGCCTGTAAGCGATCAGCGGGGAAGCCTGTGTGGGCCCGACTTCGCTGGAATGCATCGACAGGGTGGCATAGATGAATACTTTGCCGTCTTTGATCATCGCTGCTTTTTGTGCTTCGGTAAGACGCGGATTCAGGGCCAGTTGTTTGTTGATTTCCTTGAGCTTGCTCAGTTCGGCGATGTTTTTCGCGCTCGAGATCATCACCACATACATGGGCTTTCCCATGGGCGAAGTCCCGATGGGGAACATCTTGAGCCGGGGCGACTGCGAGTCGAGGAGCTTGTAATAATCGATCAGCTTTTCGTAGGTGAAAAGCTGCCGGTCGGCACCCGGCTTAAAACCGAAAAAATTCTCGGGCTTTTCAATCGGACCCTGTGCCATGGCAGGCAGCGCCATGAGCAAAGCCAACGCTACAAACAAGGTCTTGTAAAAGTTTTTCTTCATGAGATTAATTTTTTGTTGGATAAGCTGTAAATATAGAAAATGTTTCTTAAACAATCACAGGTTGTGGCGGTTGCGGATGAAGATTCGATAAGATTCCAAATCTCAAATTCCAAAAAACAAACAAAAATCAAATACCAAATCCGGAAGGGCCGAAACATCTCGTACTTTATTTCGAACATTGGAAAATTGGAATTTATTTGAAAACTGGAATTTGGGTTTTGGATTATTCATCTTCGACCCGCGAAGGAGGATGCATCAGATATTGTATTTTTGCCTTCAAAAGAAAAACTCATGATCAAAATAGAAAAGTTTGTTTTCAATCCTTTTCAACTCAATGCCTATGTGCTGTATGACGAAACCGGTGAATGTGTGCTGGTGGACCCGGCCGTTTCCGATGAAGCAGAAATGCAGCAGCTCAGGGATTTTATTTCGAAAAACAACCTGACGCCCAAACTGATCGTCAACACGCACAGTCATATCGATCATTTGCTGGGCAACAAAGTGGTCAGCGAAGCATTTGGCCTTCAGCTGGCGGCACATCCCGACGGGCAGCTGTTTATTGACAAGGCGCCCAAAAGTGCCGAAAAGTTCGGACTGCCGCTCTCAGGCACCAAAGAAATTGATGTCGCCATCCGGGAAGGACAATCGCTGACCTTCGGAACGTCTTCCATGAAGATCTTTGATACGCCGGGTCATGCCGACGGCAGTATTTGCCTGTATGCCGAAAAAGAAGGTTTTATTGTGGTGGGGGATGTGCTCTTTTATCAAAGCATCGGCCGTACCGATTTCGAAACCGGCGATTACGATGTATTGCAGAAAAGCATCTGGGAGAAACTGTTCGTCCTTCCGGATGCCACAATCGTTTATCCCGGCCACGGTCGCAGCACCACCATCGGGATCGAAAAGGAAAGCAACCCGTTTGTGGCCATCGGGATGGCATAAAATCAAGTCTTTTGGAAGCGAAACCCGGCCGGATCTATCTTGCCCCTTTTCAGGGGATCACGACGCACCTTTTTCGTGACGTCTATACCCGTCATTTTTCGGGGGTGGACAAGCTGTTTACCTTCTTTTTTGCCAATGTGGAGGATGCCAACAGCCCGCGTTCCAAAGGGGCGGAGCTGGAGCAGACCCGTCACAACCGCATTCCGGTGGTGCCGCAGATCCTGAGCAAGGACGCCCGCGAGATCATCCTTTTCGGGCAGTACTGCCAAGAAAAGGGGTTTGAAGAAATCAACTGGAACCTGGGTTGCCCTTTTCCCAGGGTGGCCCATAAAAAAAGAGGCTCGGGCATGCTTCCCTATCCCGGCATGATGCGGGAAATCCTGGAAGAAGCCATGCCCCGACTGCCGCTGAAGCTTTCCGTAAAATGCCGGCTGGGGTACAACAGTCCCGATGAAATCCTTGCCCTGATGCCGGTTTTTAATGATTTCCCCTTGTCGGAACTGATCATCCATGCCCGGATCGGGAAACAACTTTATAAGGGGGAAGTCAACCCCGAAGCTTTTGAGCAGGCAGCATCCCAAAGTAAAATTCCCGTTGCGTATAACGGCGATATTTTTTCGGCGGAGGATTTCGGGGAGATGGCCCGACGCTATCCCGGCACGGAACGATGGATGCTCGGACGCGGTCTGCTGGCCGATCCTTTTTTGCCTTCCGAGATCAAAGGAGAGCCGCAGCCTGAAAACAAAAAAGCCGTGCTCCGGAAATATGCGGATGATCTGTATGCCGGCTACCGCCTGAAGATGAACGACCGGCTGCAGGCCATCAACGTGATGAAAGAATTCTGGTCGTACCTGTCGCACTCTTTCGATCAGCCGGGCAAAGCGTTTGGCAGGATCAAAAAATGTACTTCGTTCGATGCCTA
>CAYWBO010000078.1:4824-12731 GCA_964456625.1 uncultured Lentimicrobiaceae bacterium
ATCAGCCGGGCAAAGCGTTTGGCAGGATCAAAAAATGTACTTCGTTCGATGCCTATGAAGATGCGGTGAATGAAATATTCGACGACCATGCCTGGATAGGGAAGGGCGGTCGTTTGTTGTCGAAATGAAACCTTAAAAATTTAAGCCATGAACATTGTAATTCCCGACGATTATCAGAACGCGGTAAAGACGCTCGACTGCTACAAATTATTACAGGAACATGAAGTGACGGTTTACAACGACACGGTCTCATCCGTTGACACACTGGCGGAAAGATTCAAGGATGCCGAAGCCATCGTGTTGATCCGGGAGCGGACGAAAGTTACGGAACAACTTTTGTCAAAGCTGCCGAAGCTGAAGCTGATCAGCCAGATCGGGAAAGTTTCCGGGCATATCGATGTGGCCGCCTGCACCAAACACGGTATTGCCGTTGCCGAAGGCGTCGGATCGCCGGTGGCCACGGCGGAACTGACCTGGAATCTGATCATGAGCGCCTGGCGGCAGCTGCCGCAGGCCATCGAAGGGATGAAAAAAGGACGCTGGCAGACCAACATCGGCCGGGCGCTGAACGGTCAGACGATCGGCATCTGGGGCTATGGCAGGATCGGGAAACGCATCGCTTCTTTTGCCAACGCCTTTGGGATGGAAGTGATGGTCTGGGGCAGTGAAGACTCCCGGGAAAATGCGGTGAAAGACGGGTTTTCTGCAGCCGATACCAAAGAGGAATTTTTTACTTCGGCAGATATCTTAAGTCTGCATCTGAGACTGACAAACGAAACCCGGCACATCGTAACGGCCGGCGATCTGGCTTTGATGAAACCCGATGCGTTGCTGGTGAACACCAGCCGGGCCGAACTCATCGCTCCCGGTGCACTGGTAAACGCCCTCCAATCCGGCAGGCCCGGTTTCGCTGCAGTGGACGTGTATGAAGATGAACCGGTGACCGATTCCGATTATCCATTGCTTCAAATGCCCAATGTGATCTGTACGCCGCATTTGGGATATGTTGAAAAAAGCGGTTACGAGTTTTATTTTTCCCAGGCGTTTGAAAATATCATCGCTTTTACGCACGGCAATCCGGAGAATGTTGTGAATCTGGAGGTGCTAAAGCGTTAAAGTTTCGAATTCTAAATAAACCACATTCACTAGAAATGAACTGTGCTTGCAAGTAAGCAAGCAATTTAATTTTTCTTTTCGTTTTCTTTTGAACCTTAAGGAAAGACCTTCGGCAAGATTAAAAAATGCTCATCCTTCGATGCCTATGAAGACGCGGTGAATGAAATATTTGCGGGTTACTTTTGGGAAGGGAGAAGCGGCAGGTTTATTTAAAATCAATAAGCGCATCCCTATGAATGATCCTCGGTCGGATAATTTTTCCCTGATTGAAGACTCTGACCTATTTCATGGATTTTTCAGGTATTAAGGATTTTATGGAATTTGAAATTTGCAACAAATGATATTTTGAGTTTTTCCAAACTGTTGGTATGTTAAATTTCCTTAAAATGGTCAGAAAATTTTTGAGTTCTTTATTCTGTTTTGTTCCTTAGCAGATGAAAACTGAAAAAACCATGTTCATATATTTTTTACAAGTTATCCGTAGATTTTTAGAAATTATTTGAAGTAAGGAGATGTTTTCAATCTTGAAAAGATAAACGTTATGTTCTTGGTTTTTAGTAATTAAATACTAAAAAACCTCTTTGTAATGAATTATTTAATGCATACCAGGCGACTGGATTATTTGTTGGAAATGATTGAGAAAGAAAGAATTTCTTCGCCAGGACAAATCGCGCAAAAGTTTGATTGTTGTGAAAAAACAGCCCGGAATATGATTAATCAGTTACGAGAACAGGGGCATAATGTTGAATATAGCAGGACGGCTGGAAGATATATCATAAAAAAAGATTGACGGTAAAATTTTTACCGTGAGATGATTTTCATTTGCAATATTGAGTAATTAATTATTTTTATTAATTAAAATTTTTGTATTATGAAAACGTTAGAATTAAATCAGATGGAAAACATCCAAGGTGGAGGATGGGTAGGTTGTACGTTCGGTATAGGTGCGTCAATCGGTATTTTTGCAGTGGCTGCTACGAACCCAGAGATAGGAGTGGCATTTTTGATGGGTGGCGAAGGAGGATATCTTTATGCCTCTGTTTTAGCTTCAACTATTGAAGCATGCGCTAATTAGAAAATAGCAAATTATCCCACATTGGCTTTTGCTGATGGTTGCCTGATATTTATAGATATATTGTATTGAGATAACACAAAAGTGGCGAATTAAAGTAACATCATTTAATAACTCATAATGATTTTAACATGAATCACAGTAGATAATTATTTGTTATATGTTGTTGTTTTTGAGACAATGTGGGATAAATTATCTATTTAATATAAACCTTTGTTTGCAAAAGGGAGCAAATTTACATCTATGAAAAAGAGAGGAAATCTTTTGATAAACATTATACTATACCTCGGAGTATTAGTTTATGTTTTATTTCTAAGTTTTAGCAGATATGATAAGCTCAGTTTTTTGAGTATATTGGGCTTTAATGTTGTTGAAACAGGATGTTTATTAGGTATAGTCCTTAATTTTAGGGCACTCGCTAAGTTGAAGGTTTCTGATATTAAATATCATGTCCGAATGACCATTTTTCTGAGTATGGTTACAGCCATAACTTTTAACATGCTTGTATTTAAAAACCTGTACAATGATTATTTAATGATACCTTTGGTGATTTCGGCTGCTTTTGCATTTTACTTCATCTATCGACATCAAAAGGACAAGGGAGCCTCAGATATTAAAGAGATATTAGAAAAATAAAAGTTGTAATTATCTTGTAATCTATTGATATAAAACAACTCCAGAGAGTTTTTTAAAATATTAATTGAAAACCTTCCACTTACTTTCCCCAAGATGCTGTTGAAAGCTGCAGTTATCATATGTCATTGAACCTGAGGGGTCAACTGATATTTCTGGTTATTGTGATTGAAATTATCTCCTATTACATATGTTTAAAAGTCATTTAAAAAAAAGTAAGGGAAGTGTATTCCAGAATAAACGCGCTATTAGAAAAATAATATTGAGGGCTTAATTATAAGCCTTTTGAAATAGGTTCCTTAAAAGAATATGGAGATCTTAAGGTATTGTGACAGAATATAGAAATAAAAACTGGCAATTATATATATACCTGTTAGTTGGATATTTAACTATTGCATATGTAAGTAATAAATACATTTTTACTGACACTCTTTTTTACAATAGTTATGCGACTCAGCTAACGGCAGAAAGAATTGCACAAATACTTTCTTTTCGTTACAGATTCACCTGGCTGGGGTATCTGTTGACACCTCTTACCCTTTTAATTAGAATCTTTTTGATCTCCTTAATTTTTTATACAGGAACTATTTTATCCGGTTTAAAGGTTGAGTTTAAAAGCCTGTTTCGAATAGCATTGCAAGCTGAGTTTGTACTTCTTTTCGCTTTTTTTATAAAAATGTATTGGGTTTATTTTTTTATGCCAAATGTGAGTCTCAAGACCATTGCATTTTTTCAGCCGCTGTCAATAATCAACTTTTTCTCAATAGACGAAATTCCAAAATGGTTTGTATACCCTTTACAATTAATCAATCTTTTTGAAATCAGTTACTGGTTATTGCTGGCATATCTTCTGGAAAAAGTAATCAAGAGATCGTTCTGGAAATCATTTGAGTTTGTTCTGGGTACTTATGGCGTGGCGCTTTTGATATGGGCTGTGTTTGTTATTTTTCTGACCTTAAATTTTACCTGATGAGAAAGATTATAAGAATTGTTTTAATAATTATAATAGCCGGCTTTTTAAGCTATATGTTTGTTCGGATTCATCGTAAAATTGTACAAAAAGATGCCATTGCACAAAAGATTAAAAGAATCCCAGGTTTTACTTTTTTTAATGTGTTGAATAAAGATATTTTTACTGTTGATAGTCTCAAAAAAGGAAAGCCGTGTTTAATTGTATATTTCAATCCCGATTGTGAGTTTTGCCAGCATGAAGCAACGCAATTAAGTGCCCATCTCCGAGAATTTCACAATAGCCAAATTTTAATGGTTTCTGATGCTAACATTGGTAAAATATTAAAATTTAGAAAAGACTACGGTCTTCAAAATAAGAACATTACCTTTCTTAAGGATTCAAATGATCAGTTTATTGATGATTTTGGGGATGCTTCAACCCCATCTATTTTTATCTATAATAAACAAAGAAGATTAGCACATCATTTTATAGGAGAGACCAAAATGGAAGCACTTTTAAAGTACTTGAACGAATAAATGGATCTCAAAAAAATCAAAAATACTTTCGTGTTGCAGCAGGATTATTCCGACTGTGGGGTTGCCTGTTTGCAATCTTTGGTAAGATATTATGACGGGAACATCCCGCTGGAGAAATTAAGGGAAATCAGTGGTACCACCAAACAGGGAACAACCTTACTCGGCCTTTTTCAGGGGGCCAACCAAATTGGATTTAATGCATCGGGAAATGAAGCGGACATCGAGGCCATCATCAACCATGGCAAGCCTCTGATACTGCATGTCCTGTTGAATAAAAGGCTCCAACATTATGTCGTTTGCTATGGTTTCGAGAAAGAGAGGTTTATTATTGGTGATCCCGGTAAAGGCATCGTGGTTTATTCAAAAAAGGAATTAGATGAGATATGGGAATCAAAAAAATGTTTGACATTAGAGCCGAATGCATCATTTCAAAAAGCAAAAAACATCAGACATGAGAAAAGAAAGTGGATATTGAATTTAATAAAGGAAGATTGGAACCTTCTTGGAATAAGCGTTGTATTCGGAGCAGCCATATCTATTTTGGGGTTGGTGATGGCTGTATTTTCTCAGAAACTTATTGATAACATACTTCCATCCAAAGATTTGCAGAAATTATTTCTCGGTATTGGCTTGGTTACTTTTTTATTGATTGTACGGGTCGGCTTTTCTGCATTGCGACATTATATGTTGATCACCCAAAGTAAACAGTTTAATAACAGAATCATTGATTTCTTTTACAGCTCATTGTTATTTCTTCCCAAATCATTTTTTGATTCACGGAAAATAGGCGAGCTCGTGGCACGTTTAAATGATACAAGGCGGATTCAACGGGTAATAACCCAAATAGCAGGCAATTTTATTATAGATTTTTTAGTGACTATAACATCAATTGTATTTCTATTCTTTTATTCAAAAACAACAGGCTACTTTGCTTTGTTAACTTTGCCCTTTTATTTTTTATTGATTTATCTCTTTAACAAAAAGATAATTTCTGCCCAGCATGACGTTATGGCTACCTATGCCAACAGCGAAGGGAACTATGTGAATACGATGTCCGGAGTTTCTGCGATTAAGAATTTCAACCGCCAATCTTATTTCGCAGAGAAAAATAAAACTATTTACGGGGTCTTTCAGGATAGAATATTTGATTTGGGGAAAATTGATATTCGCCTTGGACTTTTTTCGGGTATTGGAGGTGTATTATTTCTAATGATTATTTTGTCATATACTTCTTATCTGGTGTTTAAAGGGTTTATGCTGTTGGGAGAATTAATGGCTATAATCAGCATCATCTCTTCATTATTGCCGTCAGTCAATAATCTGGCATTGGTTATGGTCCCAATTAATGAAGCCAAAGTCGCTTTTGACAGGATGTTTGAATTCACAAATATTACTCCTGAAACTAAAAAAGTAGCGAAAGATGAAGTGGTTGAATTTAAAAGATTGGAAGTGCAGGGACTTTCATTTCGTTTTCCTGGGCGTAAAAGAATTCTGGAGAATATCAATCTGAGCTTAAATAAGGGTGAGTTGGTGGCGGTTATTGGGGAGAGTGGACATGGCAAAAGTACGTTGGCTTATTTGTTGCAAAAATTTTATGAACCGGAATCTGGAAAGGTAATCATAAATAACAATCTGTCCCTAAATGAAATTAACACCAATTCATGGAGACAAATCATCGGAGTTGTGCCTCAGGAAATTCATATTTTTAATGGGAATGTGATTGATAATATCTGTCTTGGCGATTCTGAAAAAGAGGCTGAAAAGGTTCTTAAATTTCTTGTAGATAATGGATTTGAAAAATTCATAAATGATTTGCCCCAAAGCTATATGACAATTCTTGGTGAAGAAGGGATCAACCTTTCGGGTGGACAAAAACAGATCATTGCTTTCGCCCGCGCCCTTTATCAAACCCCCCAATTATTAATTTTGGATGAAGCCACTTCTGCGATGGACAAAGAAACAGAAGAGTTTATTACTTCGCTGATAAAAAAACTGAAGGAAGACATCGCTGTTTTTTATATCTCGCATCGTTTTCATGTACTGAAAAATATTAGTGACAGAATTTATATTCTACAAGACGGAAAAATACAGTCATTTGGTTCTCATGAACAATTGATTGAGGGCGATAATTTGTACAGCCATTATTGGAAAGATTTGGCATTTAATTAAAAACTCCAACGACCAAGATGGTCTAATATGGAAAACCGTGTGTAGTTGCCGTCCGATTCCGACTCAATTACCGGATAATTGCATGATTTACATATATCAAAGAAGGATTTAACTCCCTGTGTTTTATGGTTTTCATCCGGCATCGCCTGCCCGGACAAAAATGCAGCCTGTCCGCCTCAGGCGTGATTGCTTATGATCCGGTGTTATGGTTCCTGTTTTTTCAACCTGAAAATCCATTTATAAACCGGATAGTACGTTTGAACCAATAATTCCAGTTCGTTCCGGGGTTTAAAAATAACATCTTCCCGGTAAGTACGGGCAAAATAAAAATACAGATCCGGATTCTGGGGGTATATTCTGAATTGTTTGAATGCAGCGTAATTCTCCCTTAAATAAACCCCCTGATCATCCCTGCCTATGGTTACCAGGTGTGTTGTATCTTTCATATCCACCGAATCCTCACCCGGTAACTGTATGGATATGAAATGATATTTTCCGAGTAGGCTGCTGTCGATATTTTTTCCAATGGCTTTATTGTACCGTGCATCGAATGAAGTAAAATATCTTTTATCAAGGGTTTGTGATTTAAAGTCTTCGTAGGATTTCGAAGGTTTAAAAAGCCCGGGTAAGTTGTAATAGGCATTGCCTTTTTGTAACGCCTTTCGAATATCTACCACATAACAATCATTGAAATTGTGAAAATTGTAAACATATATTTTCATTTTCCTGATGTCATAAACCTGGGAATATACTGTAATGGGTAAATGAACCGAATCGAGAATATTTTTACAGCCTTCCGCCGTGGGGTGAGACATCTTTTCAAGTAGTCTGGTAGCGGTCCGGTACCTTCTGTCGGTGATATAACCGGCATTCCAGACATGGGTATTCGTCACTACCTGAAAACTGCCGGATTTCGGTACGATATGACCCCCGTCAATGATGATGGAGTTGCCGTCAGCATCGCCAAAAAACAGCATGCCGGTTTCAAAAAGTCCGTTCCCGGAAAGATTGTAACGGTCCAAAAACGCTTTTACCTCCTTCACATTGGCACAGGTGGCCATAATTTCATCCCTGATCTCATCAAAGAACTTATCGTACTTTGGTTTGTTGCTTGTATCGTGTATCGCCAACCGGCTGGCAGCATAACCGTCAAAGAATAATCCTTTTTCATTGATGCCGCCCTGGGGAATGAAATCATCATAACCAAAGTAGATTCTTCCGTAGTGGCCCTTTGTCCCCTCAACAGTCCACATTTTGGTCAGCGGATAATTAAAATCTTCGTTATTGCCGGCGAAAATTTTACCCCCTTTGGCAATGTAAAATCCCGAACATCCGAATACCGGTTCAAATCCGAAGGTTAGAAGAATGAGTATGAAATATAGTTTTCTCATGGTTATAAATTTAGTGGAATTCAATTTGGGCTATAACG
>CAYWBO010000079.1:0-12630 GCA_964456625.1 uncultured Lentimicrobiaceae bacterium
AGCCGGGCACGTTGCCAGCAATAAAAGTTCTAATCAAATTTATAGCTTTGTAATAAAGTAAATTGCAATGGATGACAGAAAAACATTAAAATATAAAATCATACCAGCGCTTAAGTTGTATATTGATTGCTGGTACGGGAAGTTAACATTTGATAAAATTTTAACTGCAAAATTAGAGCAAGCTAAGGATTCCTTATGGAACCGAGAATACAATAATATTTCAGACATAAGAAATTCAATTTTTACTCTAAGTGACGAAGAAGCAAAAAAAATAATTGATTACACTGAAACGGATACGCGCTGGCAAAATGACAGAAAAACAGCCTACTTAACAAATACTCCCAATCAAGTTGTTTTTCAAAAGTTATTAGAATTTAATAAATCACAAGATATCCCTAATAAAATTGAAGCTTTTAGTACGCTTGAAGCCATATTGTCTTGGTTAGGAATTGGCAAAAGTAATTTTAATAAAATTAATAATATAATTATTGAGCTGGCTGAAGAGGAATAATTCAGAATAATTTAAAAGCAATTACCGGTGCCAACAATGTGTATCATTCATAAGGGTTTCCGAGGTAAGCGCGCGGTATCACCCGCATCAATTTTGGGGGTAACTTGATAAGTTTAAAGCACGCAATCCTTCACAAAATCATACACTAAACGTTGGCAACAAGCTGAAAACGGACTGAAATTAAAAATGCTGCAAAATGACAAAAATTGACCCAATAATCGCTGTTAATGATGTAGATGCCAGTGCAAAATGGTATGAAAAAATATTTGGATTCAAAAATTCATCTCCGGCAGGACACGGTTTTGCGGTCCTGAAGTCTGAAACAAATGAAATCGTTCTATGCCTTCATCAATGGGAAATGGACGATCACCCAACAATGACAGACCCGGGTATTACCCCAGGGAATGGGTTAATGCTTTACTTTAGGACAAAGAAGATGGACACAATATACCAAAGCGCTATAAAAGAAGGTTGTGAAATAGAAGAAGATATTCATTTAAATCCAAGACCCATGAAAAGGGAATTTTCTCTTCGTGACCCTGACGGTTATTTTTTGACTGTAAGTGAATTTCATGAATTTGAAAACTGAAACAAATAAAGCCGGTTGCCAACACCGGCCCATTATCAATCTGCCTGAAGCTGCCGGTCATCGAACTGCCGTGCAGGCTGATGCTTCTGCCAGGCGGCTTAAAAATTAACGGATCTTTCCCTGAAAGGAGCGGTGGAGTCATGGATTTTGAAAACCGGTTTTGTATCTTTGATGTGACGTCCGGTATGACAACCGGGAGATTTTGATTTGGTTCAAGCGTAAAACGACTGCAAAATGAATGCGAAAGTGGAAGCTTTTTTCGATCAGCCCGGCAAATGGCAGGAGGCTTATCTGAAACTGCGGGCTATCGTCCTCGATACGGAACTCACCGAAGATTACAAATGGATGCATCCCTGTTATACATGGAACGGGAAAAATGTGGTCCTGATCCATGGATTTAAAGAATACTGCGCGCTGCTGTTTTTCAAAGGCGCCTTGTTAAAGGACCCCAAGGGGATTTTAATTCAACAGACGGAAAACGTGCAGGCCGGACGCCAGATCCGGTTTACCGATGCCTGTCAGATCGATGATCTGCGTTCCGTGCTTCGAAGCTATGTTCAGCAGGCCATCGAGGTGGAAAAGGCAGGACTGAGTGTGGAAAAGAAGAAGACGTCGGATTATCCGGTTCCTGAAGAATTCAGGCAAAAGCTGGAAGAACTTCCCACGTTGCAAACAGCTTTTGAGACGCTGACACCCGGACGGCAACGGGCTTATCTGTTTTATTTTGCGCAACCCAAACAATCCAAAACCCGCGCAGCCCGGATTGAAAAATATCTGCAGGCAATTTTCGAAGGGAAGGGGTTGAATGATTAGGCCACTTCTGTAAACCAAAGGATTTATGAAAATAAACGATTTCAAACTGGAGCGGTATTTTGCCAGGCATGAATTTACAGCAAGGTATCTGCTTTCCAGTTCCGACTGCGACGGGTTTGAACAAGCCTACGTGCTGCAACAGGCCTCAGCCACAGAACGCAAGCTGTGGGATAAATTAAAACTCGGTTATACGGAAGGAAAAGGCCATCCGTTGCTGCGGGAGGCAATTCTACGATTCTACAACCATCAATCTGTAGAAAATGTGGTGGCAGCTTCTCCGGGAGAGTTGAACTTCATCACCATGAACGTGTTGCTGAATGCCGGTGATCATGTGATCACCGTCGCCCCGGCTTACCAGTCGCTGTATGAAGTGGTACGATCGTTGGGTTGTGAATTATCCTTCTGGATGCCCGATCCGGAGACCTGGGAATTCAACCCTTCCGATCTGGAAGGCCTGATCGGTGACAATACGAAGCTCCTGATCCTGAATTTCCCCCACAATCCCACAGGAAGCTATCTTAACCGCAGTCAGCTGGAAGAAATCGTTCAACTGGCACGAAAGCATGATCTCACGATCTTTTCGGATGAAATGTACCGCAAGCTGATGATATCTGATAGGGAAGAATTGCCGGCGGTTTGTGATATTTATGAAAAGGGCATCAGCCTTTGGGGCACGGCCAAGACCTTTGGACTGGCCGGTTTGAGGATCGGCTGGCTGGTGTCGCGGAACAGGGACTTTTTAAAGAAAGTCCTGGCATTTAAGGATTATCTGAGCATCTGCAGCAGTGCGCCCAGCGAAATTCTGACGCTGATCGCATTGAATCATGCGGAAGCCTTTATCGGGCCCAATATTGAGAAAATACAAAGAAACATCACCTTGTTTGAGGATTTTGCTGCCCGACATGATGTGATCGCTTCATTTATTTTACCCAAAGCGGGTTCCACGGCCTTTGTAAAATTGAATATCGAAGGCTCCGCACTGGAGTTTAGCGACCGGTTGGTGGAACGTACCGGGATCATGACGGTACCGGCCGAGATGTTTGAGTACGAGGGAAAGTATGTCAGAATCGGTTTCGGAAGGGAGAACTTTCCCGAAGTGCTGGAGGTGCTGGATGGTTGTCTGAAAAGCGAACGCTTTAAGAGTTGAGAAAGCAAATCATAAGAAAAATGCCACGAATACCGGGATCTTCTTTACATAATATCGGTATATCGTGGCACTTCTCAATTGTTATGAAAAAAATGGTAATAAAGAAATGAGTTTTGCCTTTGCGAACTGAACCACGAATAGCACTTAATACCCAGGAAAGCGTCGCTCAGGAAAAATCTCATTTTGCCTTTCCCGGTTCGTCAATCCCGGGTTTTGATCAAAAAATGCCAAAATTTTATTTTTAAATTCATCATCAGATTTAATTTTTCTCGATACGGAAAGTGATTCTTTAATTCAGTTTGTTCAGTGTGATGAGATAGACATCGTTTTGCCGCAGCGTCAGTACCTGTGAAAACGCCTTTTTATCAGTGATTTTCACGATCTCTTTTCGGATCGGTGCGCCGTTATCGATCTGTTTGATGGCGGCTACTTCCTGTCGCGTCAATTGCCCTGGTTTTCCCATTTCCAGATAGGTGGTATAGGCATCGTTTACATGGTAGCCGATTTTATAAATTTCAAGCGAATACATCCCCTCCGGGATGTCGGTCAGTTGTACTTTTACGTTACCGACCGTTTTTGACGGCAGGTTCCGGATATAATACTGCTGATCGTTGGTTGAATCGGGAAGTGTGTAAGTGTAATTCCAGAACAGTACCTGAATGTTTCCTTTGCGGTCTCTGCAGGCCCAGGAAGCGCTGTCATTGTCCTCCAGTTCTGTACTTCCCATCTTGTTCAGATAGGCATAGGCATAAAATGCCGGTTTCTTGATCCCTTCATAATTCATCAATCCGAATCCGCCGTGGAAAGGCCTGAACCGGGGCCCGGCTTCTTCAAAGATGTCCGTGAAAGTCCAGTATGACATAGAGTTGGCGGCATCTCCCGTTTGTTTGATCTTTTCCAGGATATAGGGGGCTTCCTGATAGCTGTCGTGGATCGGATCTGCAGGTGTGTAAGATGAACTCCACTCGGTATAATGCAACTGCAGGTGGGGCATGGGAGATTCTGATATCTGCTTCCGCGACTTGATAATATCACCGCTGACGCTGTATGGGTTTTTGCTCAAAACAGTACCCCGGTTGCCATATTCGTCCAGATATCCCTGATTTACTCCGTAAGCATGTGTGCTGATAAAATCCAGCGGAACATGATTTTTATAACAGAAACTGATCATTTCGGGAACCCACGCGGCACCCGCGGTGGCAGGACCTCCCACACGGTAATCTTTATTGACGCTTTTGATCGCTTCTGCAGTGTATCTGTACAGTTTAAAATAGTCTGCTTGTGTTCCGGTCCAGAATCCGTTATGCAGATTGGGCTCGTTCCATACTTCAAAATACCAGGTTTTTACTTCATCCGCTCCATAGCGTTGGGTAAAGTGAAGTACCAGATGACGGATCAATTCGGCCCATTGCTCGTAACTCCTGGGTGGCGTTACATTGCCCCGGTACCAGAAAATTGTCTTGTTGCCACTGGCAAGAGCGGAAGGCATAAAACTTAATTCAACAAAGGGTTTCACCCCGATGCTTAGAAGATAGTCATACAACACATCAATGTACTGGTAGTTGTATTCCGGTTTTCCGTTCCTGCCTACTTTGTAAACGCCCATATCATCGCATAACAATCCGTGCATGCGGATGTACTTGAAATCACAGGCTTTTTTTGCGACAGCCAACTGTTGTTCCCAATCGGCACGCAGTCCTTCGTTGGCACGGCCGGCACCCACACATTCTTTAAACATGGTATTGAATTTCCCTCGGACTTTGTTGTAGTTGATACGAATGATCCTTCCCTGTGATTGTGGGATGGATTGTGCTTCAGCAGGTATGGTTGTGAACATACCCATGATCATCCCGGCGAGTAATAATATTTTGATTCTTGTACTCATGTTCTATAAAGAAAGTGTAGTATCCTTAATGCTGAAAGGGAACCGGCTTTCCTACTCCAACGAGCAGGGAGTCCAAAGCCTGTTGATCGTTAACAGTATTTGTTTGCCTGTCAAAAACCCCGGCCCAAAAAAACGGAGTTATTCCATGGTTAGTTGCATCACGGGCAATAAATCCAAGATAATGAACAAAAGAGTCTCGTGCCAAAAGAGAATCAGGTGCAACGTTTGCCTGGCCAACTACGGCAGGATTTGAATGGTCATTTGCGCCGAACTCTCCGATTATAACCGGAATCCCTTTGTCAACAAAGGTATGTTGCACTATTTGCAGGGTAGAATCTATGTATGTTTCTTCACCAAATGTAGCATTATGAGACGGGTCCGTTTTAGAGTGAAAATTTTTACCCCAATAATAAGCCACTTTTCCCCAAGAGGCATCCTGACTCAAAATTGTAAACGTAGAGGGATCATATTCGTGTACCTCCACTATTAAATGATTTGGAATGGAATCAGTAGGCATTTTGGTCATTAATTGTGGCGTTAGCTCAGGACTTGTGTTCGGCCCCTGGATAACCAAAACACGGTAGCTGTTTCTTCCCCCGGTGGAGCGTACCGCGTTGATAAAAGTCTGATGATATGCTAACAGAATGTTCATTTGTTTCTGATCCTGAGCGGCGGGTTCATTGGTGCTGGCAAACATCAGATGGTCGTCAAAGTCACGCATGGTGGTGGCAATTTGTTGCCAGTAGGCTTTTTGTTTTGCATTGACGGCTGCTGAGTCTGCTATGTCAACGTGGCTTTGCAGCCATCCGCCGTCCCAATGGATATTCAGAATGGTGTACATACTGTCATTCATACAATATTGAACGACTTGTTTGACTCGTTGGAGCCAGGTATCACTTATTTTACCTGTTGTCTGGTTGGCATACTGATCCCAGGAGCAGGGAAGCCTGATGGCATTGAAGCCACTCTTCTTAATCTCGTCGATAAGCCCCTGTGTGATTTTCGGGTTGCCCCATGCTGTTTCGCCTCCTATAGCTTCCAGAGTATTCCAGATGTTCATACCCAGGGTCATTTTTGACGAGATTTGTTGAGCATTTAATCCCATGCCGCTCGCATCCGGTGGTATCGGTGATGTGTTGTAATCCGGATATAAATCTCCTACCTGCTTAACTAAAATCTGGACAGATGGAGCATGATCGGCGCTTAATGTAAGCGTTGCTGTCCGTGCACCGATACCTGTATTTTGTGATGCTTTTACGGTGACAGTTGTGTCGCTGTTGGTACCGCTGCTCCGGCTTAATTGCAACCAGCTTGTTGTATCACTTGTAAGCTTCCAGTTCGGGGCATCTGTACGAATGTTTATTGTAGCCGAATCACCTGCTTTCTGAAAATTCAAATTAGCTAAAAGATTGGTTGTAAGCGTGTAAAGATACTGGGAAGGAAGCTGAGAAACTGTTATAAGAACGGGCTTGGCATTCCCGGCGGTGATGGTTAGCGTATCATAACGTTGTGTAAGTGACTTGGTGTCCACATTCAGTGTTATTGTTGCTTCTTTTCCGGACCCACTGGTATTTGACAGCTTCACCCAGTCGTTTGGATTATCAATCTGCCATGTTTGCGCATCGGTTGTCAAAGAGAGACTGGACGTTCCTCCTGCACTGGCAAAGGCGACATTCTGCGGGCCTACAGACAATGTATTTAACGGTTGTTTTTTCTTGCAGCCGACTTGCAAAATTAATCCTGTAATTAAAATGCTAAAGAGTAATTTCTTTGAGTTTTTCATTTTTTGGTATCGCTTAATGTTTTTTATTCATTCAAAAGAGTCTTTTCCTTGATCGTCCGCTTTCATAGGGTGCCGCAGGTTTAAGAACCATCGTGTAGTTATGCACATTGATTGTTTGCTGCGCAACCGGAAGCCTGAACAAAAGTATAGGCTAATGGAAATTTTTATATTTAATATTTAGACATAAATAAGCATTATTTGGCCATTTTTATCGTTTTCGCTCTGGATTATAGGAAAATTAGTTCTTTAAAGTCCTGTCAATGCTCCTCTGTTCATGCTGACAAAATGAATTCTGGTGTCCTTTTCAGGCGACGTCCCGGAAAGTTTCTGGCCGGAATACCTTAACTTTGTGAAGCGTCCTGATTCAAAGAAATGGTAGACTCCTAAATTTTAATGTTATGAATCCATTAACCATTAGAGAATTTGCTGCTTCCTTTCAAAAAAGCAGAATCTTGCTGAGCGGTTTTGAGCTCGATATTTTTACCTACATAAATAAGGAGGGCAGTCCGAGCCGTGAGATCGCAAACAAGCTGAACCTGGATGAACATGGTTGCGATAGGTTGATGAATGCACTGGCTTCCCTGGAATTTCTTACCAAGAAAAATGGGTTGTTCTTTAATACGGAAGACAGTTTTCGTTTCCTGTCGAAAAATGGTTCCAATTATATCGGTGGCTTAATGCATACCAATCACTTGTGGAATACCTGGAGTCATCTGACGGAAGTTGTGAAAACGGGAAAGCCTGCCCGTCCCGAAAAGGTAAACGAAAGTGATGACGGCTGGACGTTTGCCTTTATCCATGCCATGCACGACCGGGCCAGGAAACTGGCGCCTCAGCAAACAGCAGACATCGATTTGTCCGGGGTGAAAAAGTTATTGGATGTTGGAGGCGGTTCCGGTGCGTATTCCATGCAGTTTATCACACGAAAACCTGAAATCGAGGCTACCGTTTTCGATTTGGAGAATGTGGTTCCCATCACCAATCATTTTGTCGACCAGGAAGGGTTTGGTGGCAGGGTAGGGACTTATACAGGTGATTATACCAGGGATGAACTGCCAACGGGCTTTGATATGGTTTTCCTGTCTGCCATTATCCACAGCAATTCGCTGGAAACAAACCGTACCTTAATAAAGAAGTGTTATCAGGCACTCAATCCCGGAGGAAAGATCGTACTACACGACTGGATCATGAATAACGACCGCACCGAACCGGCTACAGGGGCTGTTTTTTCAATCAATATGCTGGTGGGAACGGATGCCGGTGACTGTTTTACCGAAGACGAAGTTTCGGATATGTTCCGTTCAGCGGGATTCAAAAATATTTCAAAAGTAGCTTTGGATGCCGGTTTGAGTCGAATGACGGCTGAAAAAATTTGAAAACTCTACCACCGTGTGTCCCCCGACTTTGGCCAGAGAAAAACTTGTTATTAATATGCCGTAATGGAATAATGGTCAAAATTCTTTTTTTTTGATTAAAAGGTCGGTTGGAAGGGAGAAAGTTTAAAAATGAATTTTCTGCAGTCATGAAAAGGATTGTGCAAAATCCGATTCAAAAATCTTTTTTGTAATTTTATCCATCAAAATTTAAATGGGCCGACAATACGAGTGGGGAACCTTTTCTTTCCAAATGAAATGATGGATGTTTATTTTGATAAATTAGTGTGTGCGCACACGAAATCCAAAATATTTTTTATTTTTGCCAAAAACACGCCAAACTAATATGTAGCATAATGACTCCCTTAAAAGACGAACAATTAAAAATCAGTGACATTGCCAAACTGGCCAATGTCTCAGCAGGGACTGTGGACCGTGTTCTGCACAACCGTCCTGGGGTAAAGCAGGAAACTAAAGAGCAGATATTGAAGATCTTGGAAGAAATCAACTACAGCCCCAATTTGGTGGCCAAAACGTTGGCATCAAAGAGAGCGACGCGGTTTGTGATTTTGATTCCCGACTCCAAGGATGTCAACTCCTACTGGAAGCAACCCTTGATTGGGGTGCACCAGGCCGTGGAGGAGATCTCGAACTTCAGGGTGGTGGTCGATCTGTATACTTTTGACGATTCCTCGGAAACGTCCTTTCATGAACTTACCAACCGGATCCTGGATGAAAAGCCGGATGGCGTAGTGTTCTGTCCGGTTTTTCACACGGCATCGCAGGCCTTTATCCACGAGCTTAAGAAACAGGAAATTCCTTATGTTTTTATCGATACCAACCTGAAAAACTCATCCAATATTGCTTATTTCGGACAGGATGCCGAAAACAGCGGTTACCTGGCAGCCCGGCTGATGCATTATGGATTGAGTCACGGTAATCTGCTGATCCTAAAACTGGCTAATAATCTACAGATTTCCAGGCACGTTGAAAACAGGGAAAGAGGATTCAGGGATTTTTTTGAGAAGAACGGGGTTTCGGATCGTTATCATATTTATGATCTGAAAATCGACCTGAATGAAAAAGGTGAACCTGCCCGTTCACTGATGGATTTTTTCAGTAATCATGAGGCTAACGGGATTTTTGTCCCTAATTCCAGGTCTTTTAGACTGGCCAGGTGCATGAAGGATCTTGAGGTGCCACCTCCGTTGGTCATCGGTTATGACTTAATCCCGGGTAATATTAAATATCTGGAATCAGGGGTTATCAGCTTTCTGATCGGTCAACGTCCGGAAGATCAGGCTTATAAAGCTATAAAATCGCTTTTCGATTTTATAGTGCTCAAGAAAGAGATAAAAAAAATGAATTTCAGTCCAATCGATATAATTACCCGCGAGAATATTGGATATTATAAAGAATTTTGAAATGAATAAGTTGAATTTTGAGGATTTAAAAGATCAGGTTTGCGTGATCACTGGCGGCGCCGGCGTGATCGGTTCTGCCCTGGCAACGGGTCTGGCATCAGCGGGTATAAAAGTGGCCATTCTGGATATCAATGAAAAAAATGCCAACAATGTGGCTTCAGAAATTGCCGGGACTACCGGGGCTGTTGTTAAAGGATATCAGGCCAATGTATTGGATGAGACTTCCATGCAAAATGTGAAAGAACAGATCAATCAGGAACTGGGGAATATCACCTTGTTAATAAACGGGGCAGGAGGGAATCATCCCAAAGCGACCACCCAATATGAAATGATCGAAAAAGGAAACACCGATAATCTGGAAGGTTCGTTTTACGGTCTGGATCTCGCCGGTTTTGATTTTGTATTTGACCTGAATTTTAAAGGAACGGTGATCGCCACCCGGGTGTTGACTACGGATATGCTGAAACTGGGCAAAGGGTCGGTTGTGAATATTTCTTCCATGAATGCGTTCAAACCGCTGACCAAGATTCCGGCTTATTCGGCAGCCAAGGCTTCTGTCAACAATTTTACAGAATGGTTGGCAGTGCACCTGGCACAGACAGGTATCCGGGTTAACGCCATTGCGCCGGGTTTTTTCTCTACCAATCAGAACAAGTTTTTGTTGTATGATGAAAAGACCGGTGAACTGACCAAACGCGGAAGAAAGATTCTCGACAACACACCCATGGGAAGATACGGAGAAGTGGATGAACTGGCGGGGACGGTCCTTTATCTGTTGTCGGATATATCAAAATTTGTTACCGGAATTACAATTCCTGTCGACGGCGGATACAGTGCCTTCGGCGGAGTTTAATACTATAAAATAAAGCTTAATGGAGCAGACATGGAGATGGTACGGTCCGCGCGACCGGATCACATTACGGGACATCAGACAAACAGGGGCGACGGGGATTGTCACGGCATTGCATGATATTCCCAACGGGGAGGAATGGCCCGTGGAAGCAATCCTGGAACGGAAGAAACTTATCGAGGATGCCGGCTTGCGGTGGTCGGTGGTGGAAAGTGTTCCTGTCCACGAAGACATCAAAAAACACATCGGCGATTATCAGAAATATATAGAGAATTACAAGAAAACGATTGTAAACCTGGCGCAGTGCGGCATTCATACGGTGTGTTATAATTTCATGCCCATCCTGGACTGGACCCGAACGGAGCTTGCTTTTCAGTTTCAGGACGGATCGGAAGCATTAAGGTATGTTCACAAGCATTTTGTGGCATTTGATGTTTTTATTCTGGAACGTCCCAATGCCAGAAATGATTATCCGCCCGCCGTTGTCGAAGAAGCTGAAAAATGCTTTCGGTCACTCCGTACTTCGGAGATCGAAAAATTGACGGATACCATCATCAAAGGGCTGCCCGGGGCAGAAGAAAGTTATACTTTGGAGGACCTGAGAAAAGCCATTGCATCTTATGGCACAATCGATAACGAACAACTGAGAGCGAACCTGTTTTACTTTCTGGATGAAATAATTCCCGTAGCGGAAAAAGCGGAAGTAAGGATGGCCGTTCACGCCGATGACCCGCCCTGGAGCCTGCTGGGACTGCCCAGAATTGTCAGTACTTATGACGATGTGCAAAAACTGCTTACTCATCAGGATACGATTTATAACGGACTGACCTTATGCACCGGAAGCTTTGGTGCCGGGTACTTTAATGATGTTCCCGGGATGGCGAAAGATTTTGCCGGCAGGATTAATTTTCTGCATCTGAGGAATGTTTCCCGCGATAAGGATTTGAACTTTTACGAAGACTATCTACTGCAGGGTGATATCGATGTCTTTGATGTCGTAAAAACCATGGTAGAAGAAGAAGAAAGAAGAAAAAAAGAGGGCAGGGAAGACACGATGATTCCTGTACGTCCCGACCACGGAAACCAGATGTTCGGGGACCTGGGACAAAAGAACAATCCGGGATATTCCCTGTATGGCAGAATGAAAGGGCTGGCCGAAATACGCGGGCTGGAAGTGGCTGTGAAAAGAATGCAATCTCAACAACGACAACAATAAAAAGACAGAAAATGACATCGAGGCCACAAACCAGTAAGTACCGGTATACGATTTTAGCCATGTTGTTGTACGCAACTTCGGTAAATTATTTCGACAGAAGTATCATTGGTGTGATGGCTCCGACACTGCAAAAGCTGTTTCACTGGACAAATTCCGATTACTCGTATATCATTATTTCATTCCAGACCGCTTATGCCATTGGAATGTTGATCATGGGCGGTATCATCGACCGTCTGGGTAGCCGGAAAGGATATTCATTGTCCATTGGCATCTGGGCGTTTTTTGGCATGCTGCATGCGGCAGTACAACCGTTTTTCAGTCTCATTGGTTTCTCGGCAGCCCGGTTTGGACTTGGATTTGGCGAGGCAGGAAACTTTCCGGCAGCCATTAAAGTGGTGGCAGAATGGTTCCCGAAAAAGGACCGGGCGTGGGCAACGGGCATTTTTAACGCCTCTACCAGTATTGGTGCCATCGCGGCTCCGTTTGTGGTGGGTGCCATCGTTTCTGTCAATGGCAAGAACTGGCAAATTCCTTTTTTGCTTACAGGTGTATTGAGTTCGGTATGGGTTTTCATATGGTGGCGCATTTATAAGAAACCTGAAAATCACCCGAAAGTATCGAAGGAAGAGTTGGATTATATCCTGAGTGATCAGATGGAAGGCGTGGAGGTGAGTGCAGAAAAGGTACCATGGAAAAAACTCATTCCCAAAAGAAAAACCTGGGTTTTCGCCCTGGCAAAAATTACGGATGCCGTTTGGTGGTTTTATCTCTTCTGGGGTGCGAAATTTCTGGCGGATCGCTTTGGCGTCAACATTAAGGATGTGGCACTTCCCTTCTTCATCTTGTACATCCTGGCAGATACGGGGAGCATCTTCGGTGGTTATCTTTCAAAGAATTTCATCGGAAGAGGCTGGAAAATAAACAAGGCCAGAAAAATGGCCATGTTGATCTGCGCTTTGATCGTGTTGCCTGTTGTATTCGTTGGCTTTACGAATAATGAATGGGTTGCCGTATTCCTTATCGGGATCGCTGCAGCCGG
>CAYWBO010000080.1:0-6062 GCA_964456625.1 uncultured Lentimicrobiaceae bacterium
AAGACATCAAAATATTTATATTTGTAAATATTTACTACGCATGCGTAGTATTTATATCAATTCTTAACTATATTTACAGTATAATTGTGACTTAGTTTATCATCCAAACATTTACAGCCATGCTCAAACAAATCGTTTTTTCCGTTGCCCTGCTTCTGACGCTGGGGATTTTTGCATACAGCATGCAACGCTATTTCCGGTTTTTTAAATTCACGAAAAAGAAACCGCTGGGACATTTCTGGAAACGGGTATACCACACCCTGGAAGTGGCCGGGTTTCAGACCAAGATATTGCGTCGCCCGGTGATCGGTTTCATCCATGCTTCCGTTTTCTGGGGCTTTATGATCATCCTGTTCGGCAGCATCGAGATGGTGATCGACGGGCTTTTCGGAACAGAAAAGGCATTCAGTGGGCTGGGCTGGTTTTATAATTTTCTGATGGGATGTGGCGATGTCTTTGCACTGATCATTGCGGTGGCGATGCTGATCTTCCTGGCCCGTCGCCTGGTGATGCACATCAAACGGTTCTCGGGCGTGGAAATGAAACCTGTTTCCGAGTACGATGCCGTATTGGCGCTGTCGCTGATCCTGCTTTTGATGCTTTCGCTGATGGGGATGAACGCATTTTATTATCACTGGACCCAGGTGACGGGAACACCGGCGCTGGGATCTTATCCGGTGGCAAAATATATCTGGGCTCCTTTGCTGGGCAGCGTAACTGCCAGTCAGGCCTGGTTCTGGTATCAGTTTAACTGGTGGTTCCACATTCTGACCATCTTCATTTTTGCCAATATTCTGCCGTATTCAAAACACTTCCACGTGTTCATGTCGGTGCCGAATGTCTTCATCTCGAAAATGGAACCGTTGGGAACTGTCGATAACATGCCTGCCATCACCAAAGAGGTAAAGATCATGCTGGATCCGAATGCCCCCATGGACAGCGGGGCAGAGGAAGGCGAAGTGGAACGTTTCGGTGTCCTGGATGTGGATGACGTGAAATGGACCAGTTATCTCAACTCGCTTTCCTGCACCGAATGCGGGCGGTGTACTTCGGTTTGCCCGGCCAACATTACCGGAAAGCTGCTTTCTCCCCGGAAGATCATGATGGACACCCGCGCCCGGATGAAGGAAAAGGGACCGGGACTGCTGAAAGAAGGCAAAGCTTACGACGACGGCAAACATCTGGTGTTTGATTACATCTCGGAAGAAGAACTCTGGGCCTGTACATTGTGTAATGCCTGTGCCCAGGAATGCCCGGTGGACATCAACCAGCCGTCAATGATCCTGGAAAT
Organism: uncultured Lentimicrobiaceae bacterium; assembly: GCA_964456625.1. Lineage (GTDB taxonomy): Bacteria > Bacteroidota > Bacteroidia > Bacteroidales > F082 > Sulfidibacterium. Next base: position 1,292 of record CAYWBO010000080.1, read on the forward strand.
GAGGCGCTATCTGGTGATGGAAGAATCCAAGGCCCCTTCGGGACTGAATACGGTATTTTCCAACATCGAAAACAACGGCGCGCCCTGGCAGTTCTCGCCGGAAGACCGTCTGCTGTGGGCTGAAGGACTGGATGTGCCTGTGATGGCAGATAAATTTGCCGGCAACGAAAAACCGGAATACCTCCTCTGGGTCGGTTCCGCCGGAGCCTTTGATGAGCGTTATAAAAAAGTAATCCGTGAGTTCGTGAAGATCCTCAACCACCTGAACGTGGACTTTGCCGTGCTGGGAACGGAAGAATCCGACAGCGGCGACGTGGCACGCCGTGCCGGCAACGAAATGCTGTTCCAGATGCAGGCGCTCACCAATATTGAGATACTGAACGGTTATGAAGTGAAAAAGATCATTACCTGTGATCCGCACGATTTCAACACCCTGAAAAACGAATATCCTGAGCTGGGCGGTGCCTATGAAGTGCAGCATCATACCCAGTTCCTGCAGCAATTCATTACCGACGGAACTCTGAAGATTGGTGGTGACAAGTTTGCCGGCAAGAAGATCACCTATCACGATCCGTGTTATTTGGGACGCGGCAACGGAGAATACGATGCCCCGCGCGACATACTGAATGCCATTCCATCTGTCAAGGTGGAAATGAAGAAAAACCGGAGCTTTGCCATGTGCTGTGGTGCCGGCGGGGGCCAGATGTTTAAGGAAGCCGAAAAAGGCTCCAAGGAAGTCTTTATCGAACGCACCGAACAGGCCATGGAAACGGGTGCCGAAATCATCTGTACCGCCTGCCCGTTCTGTATGACCATGCTTACCGACGGCATTAAATACAAAAACCAGGAAGAGACCATGAAAAATTACGATGTGGCGGAACTGGTGAGCATGAGCATGGGGTTGTAAACGAGCGAAGGATGGAAGGAAAACGTGAGTCTGTTCATTGGCATTAGCCATTGGCTTTGGCATAAACTTTTGTAGATTCCACATATTTGACCAAAATGCCAGAGTCAAATGGGGATCCTGTATTATATTCCTTGCTGAATAAGCCAACCGCCAAAGCCAACGCCAAAAGCTGAATATTATATGACATTTTACCGGATCTATCGTCCGTTTGGTTCCGGCTGGATATTCCGGTCGATTTTGAAATTGTCACTCAGCAACTGATAACCCGTCAGATTTCCTTTGGTATCATAGGTTTTCACGAAGACAACGTCGTTGTTGGTAAGGAAATTAAATGTGTTGACCCCGCCCTCCAGCAGTTGTACAAACGGTTTGTTGTGCTCGTTGTTTTCCTTTTTTTCCCGTTTCCGTTTGGCAAAGAGTCCTGCGATTTTGTCGATGGGTCTTGTCAGAGCACTGGCAAAAAAAGAATTATGTGTCTCCTCTACCACCACCGGGTGGGGCCGTTCAGCGGTATTTCTCCGGTTGCTCCGCGAAGCGTAAAGCAAGGCATGGTTCTTCACATTCTCAAAATGCGTCGGTGCATCCAGCGAAGCCAGCGTACCGATCGGGATCTGTTGAATGATCACCGGGCGGGTTTTTGGAACTTCCACCTTATGCTGCGATTTCAGCCGGAGGGTTTCATCGGATGAAAGGGTCGCGCTTACCGTCATGGCCGGCATGACTTCCAGCGCAGCGATCCGTGTGTACTGCGGCGGCGCCTGAGTCTTCGTTTCCGGGGGCATCAAAAATCTGAATCCGAAATAGATCAGCAGCATCGCAGCTGCAGCCATGGTGAACGCCAGCCGGATGGTGACCGGTTGTTTATGTTTTAATGCCGCTTTATTTTGGAAAACTACTTTTGGGTCTTTCTCAATCCGGGCCCTCCTGAAAAGTTCCAGGTCTTTTAAAAGATGAGGGTTATTGTCCAGAAATCGCTTCAGTTCCTTGTTTTCCACTTCTTTTAATTCGCCGTCATGATAAAGGACAAAAAAAGATTCATAGTTGTCTCCATTGATGGGGCCGGCGGAATTGATCGCCGGAATTTTCAGCTTTTCCTTGTCAGGGAAGGCAACCTCAGGTTTCGACAGGCTGACCTTCTCCAGATCCCTGAATTCCTTTTTCAGATCCGGGTTCGCATCCAGGAACAATAAGAGCTGCTCGCTTTCCGTTTTGGAAAGGTTCCCATCGAAGTAGTCGATGATAAAAATGCCGTAATTTTCCCTGTTCAACTTCATAACTACACAACGTAATCCGGATGGACAATGTATTTTTTTAAAAATACCCGTGCCCTGAAAATATACACTTTCACCTGGCTTTCCGTCAGCCCTGTGATGTCGCCGATCTCCTTGTAGGAATAACCTTCGTAATCCCTGAGCAACAAAACGGACCGCTGATCTTCCGGGAGGCCGTCCACTGCTTTGTCCAACACCTCCTTCAGATCGCTGAAGCTGTTGTGGGTACTCTGGGTGTGGTACTTGTCGCTGAAAGCCTCCATCCTTTTATTTTTCCTTATATGATCGATCATGGCATGGTATCCGATGGTAAACAGATAGGATTTGCTCTTTTCTTTTTCCACCTCATTCCTGTGTTCCCATAACCTCATGAACGATTCCTGCACCAGATCCTTGGCCAGCTCTTCGTCCCGCGTGCTTTTCAGCATAAAGGCGTAAAGAGCGTCAGAAAATTCATCCACACAGCGGTTGTATTCGGTACCGTTCATGAAAAGATTTATAAATGTTGACTCATGCTACTACAACGAAACACGGAGCCAATAGTTACACTTTGATTCTATTTTCAAAGATAATACAGAAAAACGAAATCTAACCGGTTGGATTTTAGTTAAATAATAACAGAAAAGCATCGTTTAATTCTGAGTCCCGATTCATCGGGACGTGAGAATCTTGAGATATTAGTCGTTTCTATAATTAAGACCCTCACTCCGCCTTTGGCGGGTCAGGGCTAAACGATAAGAGGGGATGTTGATTAATCATTCAGCTTCAACACCACCAGAAATGCCGACTGCGGCACTTCCACATTGCCTACCTGGCGCATGCGCTTTTTCCCTTTTTTCTGTTTCTCCAGCAGCTTCCGCTTACGCGTGATGTCACCGCCATAACATTTTGCAGTGACGTCCTTGCGGACGGCTTTGATGGTTTCACGGGCGATGATCTTGGCGCCGATGGCGGCCTGGATGGCGATATCAAATTGCTGACGCGGGATCAGGTCTTTCAGCTTCACGCAGATTCTTCTTCCGAAATTGGCGGCGTTGTCCTGATGGATCAGCGATGAAAGGGCATCCACAGGCTCGCCGTTCAGCAGGATGTCGAGTTTCACCAGTTTGGCGGGACGGTATCCCGAAATATGATAATCGAAAGAAGCATAGCCTTTCGAGATGCTTTTCAGCTTGTCGTAGAAATCAAAAACGATCTCGCCCAGCGGCATGTCCACGGTGATCTCAATCCGGTCGGTGGAAAGATACACCTGGTTTTTCAGCTCCCCGCGTTTGTCCAGGCAGAGTTTGATGATGGGGCCGATGTATTCGGTGCGGGTGATGATCTGCGCCTGGATAAACGGCTCTTCGATGTAGTCGAGGTATTTCTGTTCCGGCAAACCGGACGGATTGTGCACTTCGATGACTTCCTTTTTCGTGGTCACCACGCGGTACGACACGTTGGGCATGGTGGTGATGACACTCATATCGAACTCACGGTCGAGCCGTTCCTGAATGATCTCCATATGCAGCAGTCCCAGAAATCCGCAACGGAAGCCGAAGCCCAGGGCCAGTGAAGATTCCGGTTCGAAGGTCAGCGATGCGTCGTTCAACTGCAGTTTTTCGATGGCGGTTCTGAGTTCTTCGTATTCGTCGGCATCGATGGGATAGATCCCGGCAAACACCATGGGTTTCACATTCTCGAAACCGGCGATGGCATTTTTACAGGGTTCTTTGACATGGGTGATGGTATCGCCCACTTTCACTTCTCTGGAAACCTTGATGCCGGAAATGATGTATCCCACTTCGCCCGTGCTGAGCTTCTGGCGGGGTTCCGGTTTCAGGCGCAGCACCCCGACTTCATCAGCCAGGTATTCTTTTCCGGTGTTCACGAATTTCACCAGATCGCCTTTGCGGATTTCGCCGTTGAAGATCCGGAAGTAAGCGATAATGCCACGGAAAGGATTAAAAACAGAGTCGAAGATCAGCGCCTGCAGCGGCTGATCCACATTCCCGTCCGGTGGCGGCACTTTTTTCACGACGGCTTCCAGAATGAGGTCCACGCCGTAGCCCGTCTTACCGCTGGCTTCGATAATATCTTCGTAATCACAACCCAGCATGTCCACGATCTGGTCTTTCACCTCATCGATCATGGCATTGTCCAGGTCGACTTTGTTCAGCACCGGGATGATCTCCAGGTTGTGTTCGATGGCCAAATACAGGTTGGAGATGGTCTGTGCCTGGATTCCCTGGGTGGCGTCCACCACCAGCAGGGCCCCTTCGCAGGCAGCGATGGAACGAGAAACTTCGTAGGAAAAATCAACGTGGCCGGGGGTGTCGATGAGGTTCAAAGCGTATTTCCTTCCTTCGAATTCATAATTCATCTGAATGGCATGACTCTTAATGGTGATGCCCCGTTCCCGCTCCAGTTCCATATCGTCCAGCACCTGTGCCTGCGCGTCGCGCTCGCTCACCGTGCCGGTGTATTCCAGCAGGCGGTCGGCTAACGTGCTCTTACCATGATCAATATGGGCAATGATGCAAAAGTTCCTGATGTGTTCCATAGGCCGCAAATTTACTAATAAAACTGATGTTCAAAAGAGGATTTTTCCGGG
>CAYWBO010000080.1:6162-12593 GCA_964456625.1 uncultured Lentimicrobiaceae bacterium
AAGAGAACAATTTCCGTAAAAAATTATTAACTTAGTAGCTTCAGGCCCATTCAAAATAACAACATGCTTTTTCATCACCACATATCTTACCGGGCTTTTGTAAGAAGTGGAAGTCTACTCATTGTGATTTAGGAAGATAAACAAAAGAAAAACAGTAAGCTATTGGTGTAAATGAAATAAATATTCATTACTTAATATTTATAAATCATGAAAACACTAAATCTACTTTTTTTAATCGTCTTCTTTTGTCCAAACTTATCTTTTGGACAGGGAAAATGGACAAATTATTCAACAGACAACGGATTAGCTTCGACCTGGGTACGGGATTGCATTGAGGATGGCCAGGGCAACTTATGGTTTGCAACCGACAAAGGGTTAAGCAAATTTGATGGTTCAACGATGGTGAGTTTTACTAAAAATGAGGGCTTGCCATTAGAAACGTTAAAGGAACTTTTTCTCGATAAAAATGGTACCGTCTGGTTTACCATAGAGCCGGGGAATAATTTTGCGAAAGCGATGACTGGTTCGGCAGGAGCGGCAGGTTCGTTACTCGGTGCTTTAACAAAAAGAGGGAATGGCTGGGGCCGGTACGACGGAAACAAAATTGTTGGTTTTATGAATAAAGTTTCGTCGGACTATCTCTGGAGCCACCTGGAAAATGTGAACGGTGAAATTTGGATTGGCGGCATGAACAGAAAAGATAAAAATGGTTGTTTCCTCATCAATTATGATGGAAAAACATTAAATCCTATCACCAAATTGGGAGGCGCTGATTTCCCTCCGGTCAGTTATTTTTATAGTAAAGGGAAAGACAATATTTGGTTTTCATCATTGGCTGAAAAGGGAGATTTTATTTATCACTTTGACGGAAACAAGCTGACCGCTTACGGAGAGAAAGACGGTTTGCCTTCAAAAGCGATCTATAGAATTGTTAATAAAATATTTGAGGATCGTAAAGGGGACTTATGGTTTGGGGCAATAGGCGGGTTGATGAAATTTGACGGGACTCACTGGACAATCTACAACAAGGACAATGGACTTATCGGAGATGATATTAATCAGATCGTGGAAGATAAGGATGGAAATATTTGGGTTGCAACAGATAAGGCAGTCAATGCTTTTGATGGAAGTTCATGGGAAAACTATACAGATAAGAATAAATTACCAAGTAAGTATATTACGGATCTTAAAGTTGACAGCAAAGGACGCGTATGGATTGGGACCTTGGGAGGCCTGGTTCTTTTCGATCACGGCAAGTGGAGTACATTCAATAAAAAGAACGGACTTACTCACAATGCGGTTCAGAAAATTTTTGAGGACTCAAGGGGAAATATCTGGGTTGGCACAGGAATGAGCTGGAAATGGGGTGGAATTTCTGTATTTGATGGCAACAACTGGAAACCTTTCGACTTCCGGCATGTTCTTGCGACTAATTTTTTTGAGGATTCGAAAGGGAATGTTTGGGTGCTGTCTTTAGGGAAAGGGGTATATAAATACGAGTTTTAGAATAAATCGACATCCAATAAGCAGGCATAAACGATACTCATAAACCGGGACTGCTTGCATAGGTCTGAAAAAATCTTTTCAGAATGGGAAATTTACTTCTCAAAGAAAATAAGTCTGTATTAGAATAATTTCTGGAGAAATTTTAACTTTGGGACATAAAACCATGCGCTCACCAGGTCTGTTTGCTATATTGAAATGGATCTGATCCTCAAATTGGAGTAAAAAAACCGACATGAAAAAAATAATAGTATTGTTATTCAGCGTTTGTTTTTCAGTGACCGTGTACGGTCAAACGCCATCGCAAGCCGCCTTAACCCGTGATTTTAATAAACGGAAATATTTATGCAGGGATTTGATTGGTAAAACGGTCCCGTTTTCAACGCTGACGACCCTCGACCATGAAAAAATCGATTTTCATTCTTTAGAGAATAAGCTCGTATTCATCAATTTTTGGTTTAAAGCTTGTCCGGCCTGTATGTCGGAGATGCAGGGACTCAATGAACTCTATCAAAAATATCACGGCGAAAAAACCATCTTTCTAATGATCACTTTTGAAAGTCCGGATGTCGTAGAGGAAATCGCCGGCAAATATCATTTGAAATATCAAATGGTCAGTGTGAAAAATACTACGATGCAGAATTGGGATACAATGATCCACGGCTTTCCTACCTGTGTCCTTGTGGATCCGGAAGGAAAAATCATTGCCGCCATCACCGGGTCCAACCAAAATGAAAAAATCGCAGCCCGGCAGTTAATGGAATATTTTGGCCCTGCCATCCGGTCCCTGACGGCTCGTTAAAATTTTATTCGATATTCTTAAAAATAAAATTCAAGCTGGTCTTCCCCGTTTTCGATGGCTACGTTAGATCTAAATCCACGGCGCTCCGTCATACTGTCACCGGGTCACTTTGAGTTAAGAACAAGGAACACCGATTTATGATTTCCGATCTGTCCTACTTCTTAAATCTCAGATCGTTAATCCTTGTTGGATATTCCTAGAAATAAAACTCAGCCTGATCCTCACCATTCTCGATGGGGTAGTGGCCTTTGTACACATTCCCGATGTTGCCGTCGATGGCGATTTTATCTCCCGCACGGAAAATGTCTTTGTTCAGCTTGAAATATTTTTCGCTTTCATACACCAGCAGTCCGGTGCAGTTTACCACGGAGGTCTTCCCCAGCCGCACGGCTGTAACAGCCGCGTGGGATGTGGCGCCTCCTTTGGCTGTCAGCAGGGCATCTGCTTCGAAGATCATGCCGATGTCGTCGGGCACAGTGTCGGGCCGCACCAGCACCACCGGCTCGCCGGGGAATTTCTCATGCAGCAGGTTGATGTCTTTCATGTCGATGGCCACATGCCCGTTGAGCGCCCCGCCGCCAATGCCGATACCGCGGCCGGAGAGCTTCATCTTGCCCATGGCCGTGGTAAAGCGGTGCGTGGTATGGAAGGTGGCCATGTCCATGTCGCGGATCTGCAGGATGTACAGGTCGTCGGGATTCTCCGATTCGAAGGTGAACTCGATTTCCTGTGGGTTGTAACCAAGATTTTCAGTGAGGTCCACTGCAATGCGGTGCAGCTTTTTGTAGAGGTTGGGATACATTTCTTCCAGCGAAACCAGCTTTTCGCGCTGTCCGTTAAGCTGCGATTTGCTCACCGGGAACGGTTTCACCAGCCCGGCCACAATGTCTTCACCCTGGCTCTGATAGGTAAAATCGCCGTACAGGTGCACGCCCTGGCGCGGATTCTTCGGGTTCTGCGTAAACACCACGCCGCTACCCGAGCTGCTTTTCATGTTTCCGAAGATCATCTGCTGCACGATGACAGCCGTGCCCCATTCGTCGGCGATCTGCAGATGCTCGCGGTATACGATGGCCCGCACCGACGACCACGATTCGATCACCAGGTTGATGATGGTGATGAGCTGTTTGAAGACGTTTTCTTCAAAATAAATCTTCGATTCTTTCAGCTTCTTCCGGTAGGCAAAAGCCAGCTCCCGCATGATCTTCGGCGAAAAATCGCCTTTCTGGTCCACCTTGTATTTCTGCTTGAAATGGTTGATGATGGCATCGAATTCATCCCGCGTCAGGCCGTAGGCCATGCCCCAGCTTTGCAACAGGCGGCGGTAGGAATCCCATGCTGACCATTCGTAACCGGCAATTTTACTCAGGCTTTCCGTGATCTCGTCGTTCATCCCCACATTCAGCACTGTGTCCATGGCGCCGGGCATGGAGATGGCCGTGCCCGAACGTACCGACAGCAACAGCGGATTTTCGTGATTGCCGAATTTTCTTCCAGCCACCCGCTCGATCAGCGTCAGGTGCTTTTTGATCATCTCGTACATCTCGTTGCGCAGCTCCTCGTGCCCGATGATGGCCTGGTGGCGGCGGAAGGTTTCTGTTGTCAGCACGAAACCCGGCGGGACCGGGAAGCCTGCCATGCGCATGATCTTCAGGTGGTACGCCTTGGAACCCAGGAACACCTGGTTGTCCACGATGGGATTGGCTTTGGCCAGCCGTGCGATGATCAAATCGGAATTGTACGACATGATCTCTTTGATGATCTCAGGCTGCAGGTTGTCGGCCATTTTTCGCAACGAATCCAGGATCTTCAGAATGAAATTGTCCAGCGGCTGGATCAGGAAAGCCTCCGAGATGATGTCGCGGTAAAATTCTTCCGAGATCTTGTTGATGAACTCATGTTTGTCTTTGCTGTTAAGCTGGTTGCTCTCGTCGAACAGCTGCGGGATAATGATCTTCAGTGGAATTTCGTAGGTCTTTAAAAAGTATTCGATCAGCGTTTTTTTGATGTCGTCGGCCACGAACTGGAAAATGTTGATGTACTGGTCGAAGGAAAAACTCTGCGATGCCAGGCTGTATTTCAGCATCAGCAGGTTGGAATTAAAACTCTGGTTGGTAATCCCGTCCAGTTCCAGTCCTTCGCGGAAGTAATCGAGAATAACATAGATCTCCCGCAGGGTTTTGGCGGAAATGTAATTCAGGTTGATGTTCTGTACCACTTTTTCCATGAGTCTTGTGGCGACTTTTTCCAGCCGGAATGTCAGACCCAGCGCTTCGAATTTTGACTCGCGGTAAATGCCGTACATCGACGGGATACCGATGGCGATGTGGCGTTTGTGGTAGATGTTTTCCCAGCTCTGACTGGGTTTCGGATCGAAGATGATCTCTTTCAGATGGTTCATGAACGAGTAGATCAGCTTCAGCGAGCTTTCGAGATCTTCTTTTTCCAGCGCCGTATTCAGCTTGTCCACTTCCGTATCCGGGATATAGGAATAATGTTTCAGCAGCTTGGTGATGTCCACAGTCTCGAAAGAGTACTTTTCTTTGAGGAATGCATACAAATTCCGGATATCACGCAGGCGTTCCATGTCGAGGTCGTTGGCGTCCTTCAGCTTTGAAAGCAGGTTCTGATAATCGTCTTCTTCCAGGTTCAGCAACTCTTCAGGTGTGGCTTTGGCCATTTTGCAAAGCTGTTGTACCATCTTATGCACCGGCGAAAACCAGGGGCCGTTGATGTCGATGCTTTCGTAAACATTGTGCGGCAGAATGTTTTTGAGCGGTTCCAGGTTGCCGTCGCCCCAGAACTGGAAGATCTGCAGCGCCAGATCGATGAGCGTGTTGTTGCTTTCGGTGTGGACTTGCTTGCGCAGAAAATGGATGAGCTTGTCTTCGCGTTTCGAAAGTTCGTCCATGGTGGTGGTCACTTTCCGGATGTCGCCCTCGGCACCGATCTCGTTGAAATAAACGGGGAAATTACGCGTGAGCTGTTTTACTTTCTTGTAAAAAGGAGCGATGTTGGAGTTAAGTACTTTGGTGATGTCGCGTTGGAACAGGTCGGTATCACTGATGAAGATCCCGCCCAGCTTCAGGTTGACAATCAGCGCGGACAGCAGCTTTTCCATCTCCGACTGGGAATATTCGATGAGTTCAAGCCAGACGCGGATGTTTTTGATGTGATTCTCGTTGATGTGCAACTGCCAGTCTTCGTTTACATATACCATGCCCGGGGTTTCGAAGCCAAACTGGATGAGCCGGTTTTCCAGATGCCGTACCAGCGACTTTTCTTCCGACTGGTCGATGTCGATCACCTTCTTTCCTACCGTCAGCCAGATGTCCAATACCGACGAAGCGTGCTCATTTTTAAGTCCTTCCATGTATTGATACAGCTGATCGATAAAATCCTTCATGTCAGCAGCTTCTATTTCTTCCATCGTTTGCACCAGCATTTTATTGAGCTTCCAGATGAGCCTGTCTTTGTGCTCGGCCATGCCTTCAAGATGCAATAAATAGAAGGTGTAATAGAATTTTTCGATGAACGAAGGAAACAGATCTACCGTTAAGGCAAAATGCTCGGCAATTTCATCATAGTCGGGCATATCCCGGGTGAATGCTTCCCAGGAATCCAGATGTTTCATCTGTTTTCGCAGATCCGCAAAATAAGGTTTGCCGATCTGGGCGCATAAGGTGTCCGCGTCCAGCTTCAGGATATCCTTGTGGTTGTCGATCCAACGCGATGCCAGGGTACTCGATTCCCAGAAGTCTATGGAAGCGCCGTAGATCTCCTGCGTTAAGCCGAAAGCACGATCTTTGAATTTTGCGTCACGGGTAATTTCAACCAGGTATTTCTTAAAGTATTTCGATGCTTCGATATAACTCCGCTTGTTGTCTTTAAAACCTTCCTGCAGTTTGCTGCAACAGGAGTGGAGCGTTTCATAATAATCTTTCTTTTCGCGATGAAGTTTCTGTACGAACTCAAGGAGTGTGCGCAGAATGAAAATTTTGAGCGTCCGGTCGGTATTTTCATTCAAAAGCAGTTTTTGCATCAGCGAAACCGGGATTTCGAAGGCCTGTGCGGGATTGTTGAGATTGATGTAAAACCAATAATCCGTGATCAACATTTTGCGCAA
>CAYWBO010000081.1:0-12090 GCA_964456625.1 uncultured Lentimicrobiaceae bacterium
ACAAAGTCCGCTGTTCCTTTCCTTTTTTGCTGTGCTTCATTATGTCTATGAACTTACTGCCCCTTCCGGCAGCCTTTCCTTCTCTTCTATCTCGTTCCCTTCATTTGGGAGTGCAAAAGTAATACTCTTTTTTGTTCCCGCAAGCTTTTTCCAAAATAAATTTTTCCTTCCCAATCTTAACCTTCCCGGCTTGCTTCACTCCCAATTTTTAAGAACTTTTTCCTTCATCATTTGGAGGCGCAAAAATAGTCATCTTTATATTCTTTGCAATCCTATTCAACATTTTTTTTGGAATTTTTTATCACACCTTAAATTCACTGGGAAACAAAATATTACACGCTAAATAAACCGGCATTTCCCCTGAAGAAATCATTTATATACCTAAAATCCGGCAAAATGACGGTTCCAAAACGTCAGGTTCCGGTCAAAAACCGATTTCCTCCTCCAAAGAAAGATCCCACAAGAGAAAGAACTGGCCCAAAATCATCCATAAAAAAAGCTGCTTCATCGTGATGAAGCAGCTTTTTCCTGAGACAAGAATGTATTTTAGAACTTCACTTTCAAAGAGAAATTCATATTACGTCCCCAACTCCAGTATCCTTGTTTGAACACATTGGTACCCGTTGAGCTGTCGAACTTGTCGTTAGCTTCAACCAGAGTGATTTTATTCATCACGTTATAAACGTTCCAGTTGAAGTAAGAATCCAGACCAGCCAGTTTGAATCTCCAACCCATACGAACATTTACCAGCCCGTAATCAGGAAGTTGGTAAGCCTGTGCTGTGTTAGCTGAACTCGTACGATATTGAGGAGACAGGTCAGCATACAGATTTGCATAATACAGGTAATTAAATCCAAATTCCAGGTTTTTGGCAACCTTAAACTTACCAAACAATCCATAAGAGGTTTGCGGCTGCTGTCCTACTCTCAGGTTTTTTGTATAAAGATAGGCGGTTCCTATTTCGGTATGTGTTTGGTCGTCATACTGAGTAGAGGATACATTATTAGCATAAACCCAGTGACCAAAGTTGGCCATACCACCCAAATTCATCCAGTCGGTAACGGCGTAATGAGCTTCCAGTTCAATACCCGAGTTCACCTGTTTCAGACCTGACAAGTAAGCGTTTTTCTGCTGATTGTTGTTATCATAATAACTTGCAATCATATTGATATGTCCCCATACCGTATAATATGCATTGGCTTTGAAGGTGAAACGAGGACCCGTATAGTTGTACCCTAATTCACCGGCAGTAACGGTTTCGTTCTTCAGGTTCGGGTTCAGATCATTCACATAATTCAGATACATATATTCAAAGAACGGAACCCTTGAATAATATCCTGCGTTGACAAAGATGTTACTTCTGGGAGAAATATTATAGTTACCACCCAGTTTGAAGTTGTATCCAGCCATGGAAACTTTAGGGCTCACTGCTGCTGATTGAGCAGGATAATAAGAATAGTGGTCAACCCTGTATGCCCAGGTGTTGGAAGCGGATCCAGCCAGGAAAGCATCAAAAGCACCCTTGCTGTATTCCAACTGTGCGAACAACCCGCCGTAAGTTACATGACCGTCATCCCAGTAAGCAATTTTATCGCCTACATGTGTTACACCATAAACTTTATCATAGTAGTAATCGCCACCTAACAGATCACGAACTTCACGATAGTGTTCACCTTTGTAATGACGGAAGTCAATACCGGCGGTCAGGGTCAAAGGTTCACTTAATTTATCACTCAAAGTAGACAGGATACCGAACCACTGGTGGTTGTTTACCGAGTTCCGGATGATATGGGTTGACTGAGCTTCAGCGGTCAAAGTATGATCGGTGTTAACATTAGCAGCATTCGCAGCAACCATCGAATTCCAGTCATATTGGCCATAGTCGTTTACAACATCGTATGTTCCCAAAGGACCTGATCCGCCACCTTTTCCAAAAGAGTAGTAGACAGAGGTAGCCAGCTGCGCTTTATCACTCAGCTTGGAATACCAGTTCAGGGCCATTTGCGGCTTGTCGTAGTAGTTGACTCTTTCGTTGAGCAACTTACCGCCCAGCCATCCCCAGTTCGGGTTGTATTTCGGGCCATATTTATCAAACTGTGCCTGGGTAAGCATATAAACACGCTGTCCGTGTTGCTGAGGAGCGCCAAAAATGGTGAATACCAACTGGTTGTTCTTTCCTAATTCCTGTGCAACAGAGAAGAAGTATGACCAGGCTTTTACCCAGGTACCGTCAATGTATCCGGGACCTTCGGTATGAGAACCGGAAAATGTAATAGCCGTTCCTGTCTTCAATCTACCGGTAGATAATGTCAACATTTGTTTGCGTTGACCATAATCTGTCATTCCAACGGAGAATGAACCACCTTTTTCCATGTCGGTAGTTTTTGTGATGATGTTTATGGTACCCCCTACCGAGTTAATGGCGAGCTTTGAAGCCCCCAGACCTCTCTGGATCTGAATGGTACGGGTAACATCGGCCAGACCGGCCCAGTCAGACCAGTACATCCAGCCGTTTTCCATGTCGTTGACCGGAATACCATTGATCAACATAGCAATATTTCTTTGGTCAAATCCACGGATATTCACCTGTGCATCTCCAAAACCACCACCTGATTTTGTAGCATATACGTCTGGTGTTGTATTCATGACTTCCGGAAATTCCTGGTTTCCGAGGTTATCTTCGATCGTCTGTGAATTTAACGTTGAAACGGCAACAGGCGTCTTACGTCCAATGGCGATGTTTGCCAAGACGTTGATCTCGTGTAAACCAATGGCACTTGATTTCAAGTTGATAGTTCCCAGATTTACGGTTTGATTTTTACCAATGGAAACATCTTTGGTTAATGATTCATAACCTACATAACTAACTTTCAATTTCAGAGGTCCTCCAGGCACCTTAAAAGAGAAACTACCATCCAAATTGGTAGTAATACCAATTGTGGTTCCTTCTACAACTATTGTAGCCCCTACAAGAGTCTCATGGTTGGCTGCATCCTTAACAACCCCCTTGACAACGCCTTGTGCCATCGTTGTACCGACGAAAAACAGGCTTAGAAAAACTGCGACGAGTAATTTTACATTTTTCATAACTAGAATTTTAATTTATAATAAATTGCGTGAGTCCGGTTTTAACTTTTGTATCCCGTTTATATGAAATAAGGTAATGTGGCGCTAAATTCATAATAACCGATTTTGGATTTGCAAATCAAGCATTTTTTTACTCAAATATCATTAACAAATTGTTAAGAATACATATGAAATTATCAACACCTTATTTCGTTATTTTTCACATTTAATCGATTGATAAAAAATAAATTAGGCAATACTCAATTGAGCCAGGATAATTTTGTTTATAAAAAGTGGCCGGAGGTCTTATCCGAAAGCACAAAAAAAGCCACCCCGAAATTCGGGATGGCTTTTCCAATCAATAATTTGAAAAATTTTACTTCTTCTCTTCATCGGTATTATCGGCCTCTTTTTTATCTTCGGCTTTCTTTGCTTCTGCCTTAGGCTCTTTCTTTTTAGGTTCTTCAGCAGGAGCAGCAGCTTCTTCTTTCTTTTCCTCTTCCACCTTGGTTTCAGCGGCAGGTTCTTCCACTACTTCTTCAACCTTTGCTTCAGGAGTTACAGTTTCTTCAGCAACCGGTGCTTCGGCTTCTATCACTTCCTCAGTTTTAGCTTCTACCTTTTCCTCGACTTCTGCCTCGGCTTTCACTTCAGCTTTTTCCTCAACAGCTACAGCAGTATCAACAGCAGCAACTGTTTCTTCTGCTTTCTTGCCGGCACTTTTTCCACCACGACGACGTCTCGATTTTGATTTCGAGGCGGCATCTTTTTCGGAGAGGAGGTTTTCGTTATAGTCCACCAGTTCCATGTAAGCCATATCAGCATTGTCACCCTGACGGGTTCCCAATTTCAGGATTCTGGTGTATCCACCGGGTCTGTCGCCCACTTTCTTGGAAACTTCGCGGAACAACTCTGTAACAGCTTCTTTGTCCTGAAGGTAACTGAAAACAACACGACGTGAGTGTGTAGAATCGTCCTTCGCCTTTGTGATCAAGGGCTCAACATAAGTTCTCAATGCTTTGGCCTTGGCAACGGTGGTGGTAACTCTTTTATGTAAAATCAACGAGGAAGCCAGGTTCGCCATCATTGCCTTGCGGTGTGTACTGGTCCTTCCCAGATGGTTTATGCTCTTTCTGTGTCTCATCTTTCTTAATCCTTATCTAATTTATACTTTGCTACATTCATACCGAATTCCAGATTCTTTGAGCTTACCAGCTGTTCCAGTTCTGCCAAAGATTTTTTACCGAAATTCCGGAATTTCAATAAATCATTCTTACTGTAAGAAACCAGTTCCCCTAATGTTTCCACGTCGGCAGCCTTGAGACAGTTCAGTGCTCTGACGGAAAGATCCATATCAATCAGTTTGGTTTTCAACAGCTGACGGATATGCAAGGTACCTTCATCAAATTCTTCAGTGGCAGCTTTGTCTTCATAACCCAGAGAGATTTTCTCGTCAGAGAAAAGCATGAAATGGTGAATGAGAATCTTAGCCGCTTCTTTCAAAGCGTCTTTTGGGTGAACGGAACCATCGGTATCAATATCGACAATCAGCTTTTCGTAGTCGGTTTTCTGCTCCACACGATAATTTTCAATCCGATAGTTCACATTTTTAATCGGGGTATGAATGGAGTCAATGGCTATGGTTCCGATGGGAGCTTCAGGATCTTTATTTTCCTCGGCAGGAACGTAGCCTCTTCCTTTCTTAACCGTAATCTCCATGCTCAATTTAACAGAAGGATCCAGATTACAGATCACTTCTTCCGTATTAAGAACCTGAAATACAGAGAGAAACTTATTGATATCTCCAGCTTTGAAAACTTTCTGATCACCGATAACGATATTTACCTTTTCGGTATTTTCACCTGGAATCTGTTGTTTAAAGCGAACTTTTTTAAGGTTCAGGATGATTTCTGTAACATCCTCAATAACGCCATCAATGCCTGAGAATTCGTGAACCACTCCATCGATTTTCACGTTGGTAATGGCAAAGCCTTCCAATGATGACAGCAGGATCCTACGGAGCGCGTTACCAATAGTAATACCGAAACCTGGCTCCAGAGGGCGGAATTCAAATACGCCTCTGTAGTCGGTGGCTTCGTTCATTATAACTTTGTCGGGCTTTTGAAATGCTAATATCGCCATAGTATCAGTTTAGCTTTATTTGATTACTTGTTAAATTTTATTTTGAGTACAACTCAACGATTAAGTTTTCCTTGATGTTTTCAGGAATCTCTTCACGAGAAGGATAATTGAGGAATTTTCCTTCCACCTTTTCACCATTCCATTCCAACCAGGAGAAAGACTTATTGTTGGAAGCCAACGAATCGGTAACAACTTCCAGATTTTTCGATTTTTCACGCACAGCCACTACATCACCGGGAACGAGCAGGTAAGAAGGGATGCTCACCATCTTGCCATTCACGTTAATATGTCTGTGAGAAACCAACTGACGGGCAGCCGCTCTGGTAGGAGCAATTCCCAAACGGAAAACGGTATTGTCAAGGCGGGACTCGATCAGCATCAACAGGTTTTCACCGGTGATCCCTTTTCTGCGGGATGCTTTTTCAAAAATATTTCGGAACTGTTTTTCCAGAATTCCGTAAGTATATTTTGCTTTTTGTTTTTCCTGCAGCTGAATTCCGTACTCCGACTGTTTTTTCCTTTTTCTGTTTTGGCCATGCTGCCCCGGAGGAGTATTTCTCTTCTCCAGCACTTTGTCTGCACCATAGATGGGATCTCCGAATCTACGTGCGATTTTTGTTTTTGGGCCAATATATCTTGCCATAATAAAATATAATTTGTCTTGTTAAACTACGCTTTATTAAACTCTTCTTCTTTTGGGAGGACGACAACCGTTGTGCGGAATCGGGGTAACATCAATGATCTCGGTTACTTCGATGCCTGAGGAATGCAATGTCCTGATGGCGGATTCACGTCCTGCTCCCGGTCCTTTTACATACACCTTAACTTTACGCAGACCCAGATCGTAAGCCACTTTGGCACAATCCTGAGCCGACATCTGTGCAGCATAAGGGGTATTTTTCTTGGAGCCTTTAAAGCCCATCTTTCCAGAAGAAGACCAAGAAATGACCTGTCCTGAATCGTTGGTCAGTGAAATAATAATGTTATTGAAAGTAGCCTGGATAAAAGCCTTTCCTGACGGCTCAATCTTTACTACCCGCTTTTTTGTGCTTCTGGTCTTTTTTGCCATTTTCGTTATATTTCCTGAAATATATAATCTGTTATTTCTTACTTAGTAGCCTTTTTCTTGTTGGCAACAGTTTTCTTGCGGCCTTTACGGGTACGTGCATTGTTCTTGGTTTTCTGACCCCGCAATGGCAAACCGATACGATGCCGGATACCACGGTAAGCACCGATATCCATCAAGCGCTTGATGTTCATCTGGACTTCTGAGCGCAACACACCTTCTACCTTGAACTTATCACCGATCACGGTACGAACAGCATTCTGCTCGTCGTCATTCCAATCCTTGACTTTTTTATCCCAATCAATTCCGGCTTCTGTTAAAATTTTCTGAGCATTACTTCTTCCGATCCCGTAGATGTAAGTCAAAGCAATTTCACCTCTTTTGTTTTGGGGTATATCAACTCCAGCAATTCTTGCCATAATTCAAATTTTTAATAATTGAACAAGTAATTAACCTTGTTTTTGTTTGTACTTTGGATTCTTTTTGTTAATGATATACAATCTCCCTTTTCGACGTACCAATTTATCTTCAGGAGTTCTCTTTTTAATGGATGCACGTATTTTCATTTCTTTCTATTTATATCTAAATGTTATTCTTCCTTTTGTTAAGTCATAAGGCGACATGGCCAACTTCACTCTGTCACCGGGTAAAATTTTGATGTAATGCATCCTCATTTTACCTGAGATATGTGCTGTGATCACATGTCCGTTTTCCAGTTCAACCCTAAACATCGCGTTTCCTAACGATTCTACAACCGTTCCGTCTTGTTCGATTGATTGTTGTTTTGCCATAAAGACTATTTTTTATTCAGAACTTTTTCAATTTCTTCAAAACTTGACAAAATATCTGCTTTCCCGTTTCTGATCGCCACATCGTGTTCAAAATGTGCCGAAGGCTTCCCGTCAAAAGTGCGTATTGTCCAGCCGTCATTTTCCTGAAAAACTTCCTTCCCTCCCAGATTAATCATCGGTTCGATAGCAATACACATGCCAGGTTTCAGTTTCGCTCCGGTACCGCGCCTTCCGTAATTCGGCACTTCCGGGTCTTCGTGCAGGTTTTTACCGACGCCGTGTCCCACCAGATCTCTCACCACACTGTATCCAAAACCTTCAACGTAATTCTGGATGGCATATCCGATGTCGTGAACCCGCTTTCCTGCTTCTGCCTGTTCGATGCCAAGATAAAGTGACTGTTTGGTGCGTTCCAGCAGCAGGAGGATCTCCTCGCTCACATCCCCTACCGGAAAAGTATAAGCTGAATCACCATAAAAACCATTCATAATCGTACCACAGTCTAACGAAACAATATCGCCGTCTTTCAATTCCCTTTCATCCGGAATCCCATGTACCACTGCGTCATTCACAGAAATACATAAGGTAGCGGGAAAACCGCCGTAACCTTTGAAACCCGGAACTGCACCGTGATCCCTGATAAACTCTTCGGCAATACGGTCCAGCGTTATGGTTTTTACGCCTGGTTTGATATTCTTAGCCACTTCGGCTAATGTTGAGCCAACAAGTAAAGAACTAAGTCTTTGTAATTCTATTTCTTCGTCTGTCTTTATATAAATCATTCAGTTCTCTCATTAGATACCGGCGCCGAAACCAGCACGGCCTTTGATCCTTCCGGATTTCGTGAGACCGTCGTAATGACGCATCAACAGATAACTTTCAACCTGCCGTAATGTATCCAAAACAACCTCTACCAAGATGAGCAATGATGTACCTCCATAGAACGCTGCAAAAGCACTGTTCACACCGATCAGACGGGCAAACAAAGGTAAAATTGCAATCAAACCAAGGAAAATAGATCCGGGCAAAGTGATTCTGGACAAAATGTTATCCAGATAATCAGAGGTCTTACGCCCGGGTTTCACACCCGGGATAAATCCGCCGTTCTTCTTCAGATCCTCAGCCATCTGGCTTGGGTTGATGGTAATTGCAGTATAAAAATAAGTAAATAAAATAATCAGGATAAAAAACGTAAAGTTATACCAAAATCCGTTAAAATCCGTCATCGCAGAAGCAAATCCGCTTAAACTGGGCGAATTACTTGCAAACCCGACAAGCGTCAGGGGCAGAAACATGATAGCCTGAGCAAAGATGATCGGCATGACACCTGCAGCATTCACTCTCAACGGCAAGTACTGACGAACGCCGCCGTACTGTTTGTTTCCAACGATACGTTTTGCATACTGAATCGGCACTTTCCTCGTTCCCGTAACCAGCAAAATGGTAAACAGAATCACCAGCACCAGGATCACGAGCTCCACGAGGAAATAAACCATCCCTCCGTTGGTTTCAACGATTCTTGAAACAAATTCCTGCGCCAGCGCGCTGGGGAGCCGTGCAATGATCCCAATCATGATGATCAGGGAAATACCGTTTCCAATTCCTTTATCTGTAATCTTTTCACCGAGCCACATCACAAACAACGTTCCTGAAATCAGGATGATGGTTGACGACACCCAGAAATAGATCGGCGGGTGGGTGATGGCAGCGCTAAAAGGCGTAATGGCCTCAGCCGGAACCTGTGAAACCAGGTTGGCAATGTATGCCGGAGCCTGAAAAGCTACAATAGCAACAGTGAGGTATCGGGTAATCTGGTTGATTTTTCTAGTCCCACTTTCGCCTTCCCTTTGAAGTCTTTGAAAGTAAGGAATAGCCATACCAAGAAGCTGGATGACAATCGAAGCAGAAATATAAGGCATGATGCCGAGAGCAAAAATAGAGGCATGTGAAAATGCACCCCCTGAAAACATGTTCAGCAGGCCCATCAGACCTGAACTGCTCTGATTTTGCAGATTGGTGAGCATGTTGGGATCAACACCGGGAAGGACCACATAGGATCCCAGACGGTAAATTAATATGATGCCCAGCGTATAAAGAATACGCTTCCTCAGCTCTTCAATCTTGTATATATTTCGTATAGTTTCGATAAACTTTTTCATCCGCTCTTAAATTATTATGGCATTACCTCCATTAGCTTCAATTGCTTCTTTTGCTGATTTGGTAAAAGCATTGGCGCTCACTTCCAGTTTTGCTTTCAGTTCGCCTCTTCCCAAAATTTTTACCAAGTCGTTTTTAGATGCCAGACCGTTTTCGATGAGGACGTTTTTGTCAATAGCCTTCAGCTTTTTCTCATCAGCTAACTGTTGCAAGGTATCCAAATTCACACCCTGATATTCTTTCCGGTTGATATTCTTGAATCCGAATTTTGGTACACGGCGGAACAAAGGCATCTGTCCTCCTTCAAAACCAAGTTTCTGTTTATTACCGGATCTTGACTGTGCCCCTTTGTGTCCTCTTGTGGATGTACCACCACGTCCGGATCCCTGGCCCCTGCCAATTCTTTTTGTGTTCTTTACAGAACCTTTAGCCGGTTTAAGATTGCTTAAATCCATTGTATTTTCCTATTTTAAAGTTCTTCAACCTTTAATAAATGCTTCACTTTATCGATCATTCCCATGACCTGAGGCGTACCTTCCACATCTTTGGGATTGTTCAGTTTTTTCAACCCTAAGGCTTCCAGGGTCTTTTTCTGACGGGCCGGTCTGTTGATGGCACTTCTAACTTGCGTAATCCTGTACTTTTTCATCTCGATGATCTCCTATCCGTTAAAAACTTTATCCAAATCGACGCCACGAACCTGAGCTACGGTGTAAGGATCCTGCAACTTACTCAAAGCATCAATGGTAGCTTTAACCACTGAGTGCGGGTTGGAGGAGCCTTTGGATTTAGCCAACACGTCCGTAACACCCACGCTCTCCAGTACAGCACGCATAGCACCACCGGCAATAACTCCGGTACCGGGAGCTGCAGACTGAATGTAAACCCGGGCACCACTGTATTTACCCGTTTGTGGATGAGGAACAGTCCCTTTCAAGATCGGTACCCTTATCAAATGTTTCTTTGCATCGTCGATACCTTTTGCGATAGCAGCCGTCACTTCTTTGGCTTTGCCAAGACCGTAACCTACTACGCCGTTTTCGTTACCAACCACCACGATAGCGGAAAAGCTGAAGGTTCTACCTCCTTTGGTAACTTTGGTTACTCTCTGAATGCTTACCAGCCTGTCTTTGAATTCGATTTCGCTGGATTTAATTTTGTTTACGTTTGCGTTTGACATAATCTCTTAAAATTTAAGTCCTCCCTCTCTGGCAGCTTCTGCGAGTGATTTTACCCTTCCGTGATACAGATATCCGTTTCTGTCGAAAACTACGTTCTCGATTCCGGCAGCAATAGCCCGGGTGGCGATTAAATTACCGACTTTCTTAGCCTGCTCAATTTTAGCAACTTTATCTCCTTCAAAGCTTTTATCGCTTGATGAAGCAGAAACAAGGGTTTTTTGAGCGGCATCATCAATCAACTGAACATAAATCTGTTTGTTGCTTCTGAAAACGCTCATGCGAGGCCTTGCTGCGGTGCCAGTGATGCTTTTCCTAACCCGCATCTTGATCCTGTTCCTGCGAAATACTTTTTTATTATTGACGCCCATTTTCTTAATGGTTTTTTCAGTTTACGAACTATTGTACTATTTCTTTTCAGCTGATTTACCTGCCTTCTTTCTGAGTTCTTCGCCCTGGAATTTAATACCTTTACCCTTATAAGGCTCAGGTTTCCTCAGTGAACGAATCTTAGCAGTTACCTGTCCCAACAGTTGCTTGTCGTTACAGGATAATTTGATCAACGGGTTCTTACCTCTTTCGGTAACCGTTTCCACCGTAACTTCTTCGGGAAGCTCCAAGTAAATGTGGTGCGAATATCCCAAAGACAACTCCAGCAGCTGGCCTTTGTTTTCAGCTTTGTAACCAACACCGACCAATTCCTGAACGGAAGTAAATCCTTCGCTCACGCCGATGACCATATTGTTCAGCAAAGAGCGATAGAGGCCGTGTTTGGCTTTATGATCCTTACTTTCAGTTTTGCGGCTCAGGGTAACGATGTCACCCTCTACCGAAATCGTGATGTTCGGATCAATATCTTGTTTCAACTCTCCCAGTTTTCCTTTAACAGTTACAACGTTGTTATCGTTAACCTTCACTTCTACTCCCTGGGGGATTGTTATTGCTTTGTTTCCTATTCGTGACATGGGTATCTCTCCTGTGATATTAACTTACATAACAAATTACTTCACCTCCGACACCTAACTTACGGGCTTCTTTGTCAGTAATCACTCCGTGTGAGGTAGAAAGAATGGCAATTCCAAGACCGTTCATTACGCGCGGAAGGTTGTCAGCATCGACGTACTTTCTTAACCCCGGGGTGGAAACCCTGGAAATATTGCCAATGGCCGGCATCTTTGTTACGGGATGATATTTCAAGGCTATCTTAATGGTGCCATGGTTTTCATCTTCGAACTTATAGTTTAAAATATACCCTTTTTCGAACAGAATCTTGGTAATATTTTTCTTCAGATTGGATGCCGGCATTTCCACCATGCGGTGTTTTGCGGCTACAGCATTTCTGATTCTGGTTAAATAGTCTGCTATCGGATCAGTATTCATCTTGAATATATTTTTATCTTTCTAATTTACCAACTGGATTTTTTTATGCCCGGAATCAAGCCTTTGAGGGCCATTTCCCTAAAATTAATCCTCGAAACACCAAACTGTCTCATGTATCCTTTCGGCCTTCCGGTCAGCTGGCAACGGTTGTGCAAACGTACAGGAGAAGCATTTTTAGGAATTCTCTGTAATGCTTCGTAGTCACCTGCTGCTTTCAATGCAGCACGCTTTTCTGCGTATTTGTTAACCATTTTCTGCCTTTTAAGCTCGCGAGCTTTCATTGACTCTTTTGCCATGCTTATTTATTTTT
>CAYWBO010000082.1:0-11930 GCA_964456625.1 uncultured Lentimicrobiaceae bacterium
TGAAAGAGCCACCAACTCTTAACAGAAGCTTTTTCTTCAAAAATAACACTGGCGCGCGTTTGTAACGCGTGCCTTTTTTTATTCAACCCTTCACTGGCGCACGTTTGTAACGCGTGCCTTTTTTTCTCTTGACGCCATGCATGGCGTCACTACTGCCCTTTTCCTATTCCCTCAACTTAAAACCTACAATTCTCAACTCCCGTCTTCGGTCCTCACTGCCTACGCCACCCCCTACCCCTAAAAAGACGATCTGCGCATTTTTTCATTTTTCACTTTTCATTCTCCATTTTTCACCCTTCGTTCTTCACTCTTCACTACTTTTGCCCCATGATTCAAAAAACAGGGCATCGGTTTAACTCCTATTCGGATTATTTCCGCAAGACTTTTGGCGAACGCGTACAGAAGATCACCGTGGACGCCGGCTTTACCTGCCCCAACCGCGACGGGTCGCTGGCACGCGGCGGCTGCACCTATTGCAACAACGACGCCTTTAACCCCTCCTACTGCCATCCTGAGAAAAGCATCGCACAGCAGGTGCAGGAAGGCATCGAATTCCATAAGGTGCGCTACCGCCGCGCCAACAAATACCTGGTGTATTTCCAGGCTTATTCCAACACCTATGCGTCCCTGGAAAGATTAAAAGATCTGTACGAACAGGCCCTGCAACAGGAAGACGTTATCGGCCTGGTGATCGGCACACGGCCCGACTGCGTGGACGATGCCAAACTGGATTATCTGAAGGAGCTTTCAGAGAAATATTACATCATGGTCGAATACGGCCTCGAAAGTATCTACGACGAGAGCCTGCAACGCGTCAATCGCCAACATACCTTCGGTCAATCGAAAGAGGCACTGGAAGCCACCGCTTCGCGGGGCATCCATACGGGGGCCCATTTTATCTTCGGCCTGCCCGGCGAAAGCCGCAGCATGATGCTCGAATCCGTAAACACCATTTCAAAGCTGCCGCTCAAGACCATCAAATTCCACCAGCTGCAGATCGTCGAAGGTACTGCCATGGCCCTGGATTACAAGAAGAATCCGCAGGACTACGACCTGTTCTCACTGGACGATTACATCGACTTCATCATCCGGTTTACCGAAAGATTGAATCCTGATTTTATCATCGAGCGCTTTGCCGGGGAAGTGCCGCCGCGCTATCTCGCCGGCCCCGGCTGGGGACTCATCCGCAACGACCAGATCAACCACCGCATCGAAAAAGAAATGGAAGCCCGGGATTCCTGGCAGGGAAAATATTACGATCATGGCCGTGAATAATTCCTTCGAACTGTTCAAAGACAAAGGCATCGCCGGTAACGGGCCCAAAGCCCCTTTGATTATTGTGGCCGACAGCCTGTCATCACCCATGAACGTGGGGGCCGTGCTGCGGCTGGCCGCCAACCTGAACGCTGAAAAAACCTGGCTGGTGTACGAACAGGACCCCGGTTTCCGGTCCTACAAGATCAAAAGCACCTCCTCCGGCGCCAGCGAAAAGACCGATTGGGAAATCATTCATCCCGAAAAACTCGCCGGAGTGCTGCCCGCCGGCTACGAAGTCGTCGCCATCGAAACCACCGAACAGGCCCAAAACCTCTTCACGGCCGCCCTCCCCCAAAAGATCGTCCTGATGGTCGGCAACGAACGCTACGGTATCTCCGAACCCGTGCTCAAGCTCGCCGCACGTCATTTGTTCATCCCCGTCCCCGGCAGCATCTCCTCTCTGAATGTCACCCACGCCCTGGCCGTCGGACTGTATGAATGGTACCGGCAACAAAAATAACCGGCACGCACATACTCGTCCTCGTTTGCAACGAGGACGCATTTTCCGGTTGCATTTTCAATGCAACAGCGTAATATCCACCAACCCTTTCTCCCCGGCATAATCTCTTGCCGAACTAAAAATGTAATCTTCCTGATTTTCGACGATCATGGCACGAACAGGGTTTTCATGAATATAATTGAGCTTCTGATCGATCATTTTCACCCGCTCAGGTTCCAAAAGAATGGCATGATTATCATCTTTCCAGAATTTGTATTTAGAAATTCTTTTCAGTCTGGACCCGGCATAGGCAAACTTGTTCAACAACCACACCTTCCTGCTTTCCGGTTCATCTTCAATCAAATCCAGGATTGTCTTTGCCGTAAACTTTTTAAAATCCCTGATGATATCCGAAAGTTTAAAACCGTCTTTTGCCTGCCAGATCACATGGATATGATTGCTCATAATGGCCCAGGAATAAACGATCAAACCTTTTCTGTCAATACAATAATTCATGGATTTGGTCAGTACTAATTTGTAGTCTTTTCTGGTGAAAACATCCACCCAGTCAATAACTGTAAATGTTAAGAAATACAACGCGCTTTGGTCTGATATGATGTAACTGTCACCCGACATAAAACAAATTTAACTTTTTTGAATGGACATTACAAATGTCATGAAAAACCCGTCCTCGTTACAAACGAGGACGAGAGTAGGTTCCATGGGCAAAGTTTAAAACCTAAACGTAACACTCAACAACAGCTGACGGGGTTGCACATTATATTGTGTCGTCTGTACCAGATAATCGCTGATAGACATCCTGTCAAAGGTGGTCTTGTTTAGCAAATTATTCCCGATGACCTGAATGAAAAATTTATTAGGAGCGATCGTATACTTCACTTTGGCATCCAGAAAGTAGTATGTCTTTGCCTCATGAGTTTTTATGTCATAGAAGAATTGTTCGCTAAGGATAATCACGCGGAGCTTTTTACTCAAATTCATGATAAAATTCAAATGAGCAATTAAGTTACTTGTTTTTGATACAACAGATGAATTTTCGAGCCCGACATGATAAAATCGATATCTGATCCCCGCATGAAAATTAAACACATACTTCCATCCTGAATTTAGTTCCAGGCTATATTCCCCGGAAACCATATTGCTCTTTCTTCGTTCAGACAGGTTCACATAATTGAAATACTGCATTCCCGACAACTGAACGCCCAGCTTGATTGTCGAATACATAAAGGGTAGGAATTTGTTAACGGCAGAGGAAAAGATCAGGTTTCTATTTCCCGGAACGACTGTATTCTCCAGAAGTGTAAAATATTTATCGATCAATATTTTCGAACCGAACGTCCTGTTTTGTGTCAGGTACGTCAGAAGGGAATAAAACATGAGCTGTCTCCCGAAATCCTGATATATAAAATTGACCAGAATAGCCTGCGAACGAATCATGCCCTCATGATAAATCCCCTTTGAAAGTGTTCGGTAATCCGTTAATAGAAAACCTGAATACAGATCATTTATCGATGGGTATCGCCCGTCGGAGGAGTATACCAGGGAAAATCTTGTTTTTTCGGATTCAAAAGCAATCCCAAGAAGTGGAGAAAAAACTAAAGAATTATTTCGCTTTGCTAAAAATAAAGAATCCCGATATGAAAACGTTTTGTAGTGTAATCGTAACTCATATAGCAATATCCATTTTTTCCAAGTGTTTCTATTTTGAGCTCCCGCTTCAATATCCTGAACGCCGAGATTATTCATGTTAATAAACGGATCTCCTAATTTTATTAGGTCATCTTTTCCGGAAATATTAAAGAGACTTGAATTAAAGGATTGTTGTCGGTATCCATATTCAAATTTGAATTGATAACCTGAAGCGCCCTTATTCCCCATATATTTTACAACAGTATTAATTTGATTTTCTTTAATAACACTTTGCTGCATTAAGCAAGCAGCCGTGCCTGATGTAAACATATTAAAAGGCAAACTACCAGGAAAAGGTGTCAAATGATAATTTTGTATTTTCCTGTTATAGAAATATTGAGCACTTATCAGTAAAGCATTGTGATTATTGATCCGATTTGTATAGTCTATCTTTTGATGAATATATCGCTCCTTGTTTTGCAATGATTCGTTAAAAAGAGAATCGTTAGCATTCTGCCTTCCACTAAACTGAGTTTCCGCACACCTGTATTTGATTTTATAGTCAAGATCAGAATGATTTGTAAGAGTATATTGCGTTTCTATAAATCCCTCCCCTATCAACGGCTTTCTTACCAGTGACTGGAACTTATTGATGGTAAGATTTCCCGTATTCAGCAAGTATGTTAATCTATCAATTTTGTCGAACACGTTTCTATCCTTTGTTAGGTAAAGATTATTTCTGAATTTCAATCTATTATTAACATTAATCAGCAAATTAGAAGATCCGAAATAAAGATGATTGAAATTTACTCTGTTAATTCTAAAATTGGGAAACACATATCCCACTGATGTCATATAGGATGGCCCTTGAATTTCATCTGAGTTTGTGGTTAAAGAAATATAATCGTTAGGGGCGCTGTTTATGCCTATATTATTACCTGTCCCAAGCAAATAATACTTCACATTCTTATTAACTCCCAAAGTGTTAAGACTTACGTTGTAAAACGATTTGTTGCCATAGGCAAGCGCTAAGGTCCCATAAGGTTTTGCTTTAATACTATCCTTTAATTGCAGATTTAATATAGTTACATCACTCTTTTCAATTCCCTTCAGATTTTTGTTTTCAACATAATGGGCTATTGCCTGCACTTTTTTTAATGTATTGGAATGCAGATTTTTGGTGAGTGTTTTATAATTTTTTCCAAGCAAGTTGTCCCCTTCTATTAGCACTTTTTCGATGGGTTTCCCTTTGTAGGAAATGTCCCCATTCTCACTTACCTCAATACCAGGAAGTTTTTTAAGCACATCTTCCACCACTTCCTCATTACCATTTGTAAACTTATTTACATTATAGGTAACTGTATCTTTTTTAACTTCCATGGGATATGCACCCGCACTAATCACGACCTCTTTAAGTAAGGTTTTTCTCGCCTGCAAAGTGAAGTTTTTTGTTAAAAGTCCTTTATCCCTTGGTACATAAAGCAGCACAACCTTTTTGGCATATCCCATAGATTGGGCAGTTAAAGTCGCAAGACCGTGGTATTTAGAAACCTCAAGATGATAATATCCTCTGTCATTTGTAACAGCATAATTAACAAAGGTCTTCCCTGTAGAATCATGTAACAGAATTTGTGCAGCTATCAATGGTCGTTTTGTTGAATCCTCTACAGTTCCCTTAATTGTTACCTGAGAAAAGCTGAAGATAGGTAACAATAAAAAAACGAAAACAAGTTTATTTTTCATCTTTCATAAGAGCTGGTTCTAGTAAGTGCATCTTTGCGACAGAAACTTGAACATTCTCATTTTCAAAGGTTTTAAAGTATGAAATGAAACGGTTATTTGATTTTTGGAACAATTTCTTGTACTCATGCCAAGTTATGGCATTGATTCTGGGCATATTTAAATTAAAGCTGCCTGATTGGTTTTTTATAGAAATGAGTTTGAAAGACACTTCCTTTGTGGAATCGACGGCTTCAAAAACTAATCCAGGCAATCCCGTCAGTTTCCAAGGACCTAGGCTTAAAGGTATTTCTTTGGAAAACCAAACAGCATATTTACGACCTCTAAATGAGCATACAGCTTTTCGGCACAAATAATTACCTATTTTCTTACTTTGTTCTAAAATTTTCCACTTAATTGAAAACGAGTCCTTTACTAGATAATCTTTCTGGAGGAGTTGTCCTAAAAACAAAATATGATTGTCACCATATTTTTTAAGATAAAAATCTGGATATTTCGTCCCTATTTTTATTAAAAACTTGTCGCTTTTGTCATTTATTTTACTTTCAGTATTTTGTATACCCATAAGAATGAAACAAGATTCATCACCTCCTATGTATAGGACAGATGTGTAAAAACCGGGATGTGTCCAGTTTAAACTTGTCAAATAAGTTATTACTTGGCTATATTCTATTTGTTGGCCCTTTGCAAAACTTGTCATGACTAACAAAATAAGTAAAGTGGCATATTTTAGTTTCATTTTACCATTAAATTATTTAATCAATTTATTCTTTAGAAATGATTACAGTTACATTTTATAAAAAGGGTACAATCAAAGTAATATCCTTTCCAACTTTTTCAATACTAAAACATTATCGTAATATTAAAATGCATGATTTGAAGACATCATATGATGTACCCTTTTTATGTATAAACTATTAGAATTAGTGCGCTAATACTCTAGCTAGCTGGTGTAAAGCATGAACAGCCTTAGCTATGGCTTCATCGCAAGTTGCAGCGGAAACTGTTATTGAAACGTCAAGATAGGCACTACCATAACCAATACGTCCACTCATAGTTATTGAGCAGGTAGCATTTAGAATCTTAATATTGACATTTGAAATCTCAGCTTTACCGCTTTTAGTATAAGGTTGAGTCAAGTAAACTTCATTATTCACAGATAAGTTATCCATTTCAACTAGTGAAGAAGCACTATTCTCTAACATGCTGTTGTTTGAGATCGGATTTGAAAATGAGATCACTGTAAAAAAGAGAAATCCTATTAACAAAATAATCTTTTTCATTTTACAAGTTTTTTTAAGTTAATACGTTTTTTACCAAATGGGAAACCCTTTCGCTGTTTGGTCAGCGCGCAAATTTGAAGCTTCCTGCAACAAAAGTGTCACGTTAATTTTTTACGTATTTTTGTTCATATAACCTCCTTCCGTTATTGTTTATGTTATTATCTCAAGACATTAATTTCATAGATAATGATAGAGGGGGTTATTTTTACCCCAATATAGATTTTTGTTACTCGCTATAGTCTTCCAAAAATGCCTACGTAAACCGGGAGGGAATATGTCGAATACTAGATCTCGGTTTTCTAAATTGTCAGGGTCAATATAGCAATAATATTATAAATAAGCAAGTTAAATCACTAATTTAAATTTGTTATAAATCTAAATAAGCTCTGGGTGTACCAGATTATAAGGGCTCTGTTAAATTTTATAATTTCAATTTCTATGATTTTTTACAGGTCATTTTATAAGTATAAACTCTCAATTACATATTTCAGGATTATCACATCAATCCAACAAAAATCTTAACTGAATACAAATTAACATTTTAGAACGCAACTCTTTATAGCTTGACCTCTACCTAATTTTTTATTAAGTTTGTCATCATGCCAACAAATCCACAAAACCGCACCATCCGTCAGTGGGCCGAAGACGACCGTCCGCGCGAAAAAATGCTGCTCAAGGGCAGGCAGGCCCTGAGCAATGCCGAGCTCATCGCCATTTTGATCGGTTCGGGCAACCGGGACGAATCGGCCGTGCAGCTGGCCCGTCGCATACTGGATGCCGCCGGCAACAACCTCATCGAACTCTCCAAAACCGACATCGAAACGCTGTCGAAATTCAAAGGCATGGGCCGGGCCAAAGCCGTCAGCATTGTGGCGGCGCTGGAGCTGGGAAAACGGCGCCTGGCTGAGAAAGTGGTTCAACAAAAGAAGATCACCTCCAGCCGCGATGTGTACGAACTGCTGGTACCCGATCTCACCGACCAGTATTACGAATCGTTTTTTGTGCTGCTGCTCGACCGTGCCAACCAGGTCATTCAGAAAGTCAACATCAGCCGCGGCGGCACGGCAGGCACCGTCGTCGACTCCAAGAAGATCTTTAAACTGGCGCTGGATTACAATGCCTCTTCCGTCATCCTGGCCCACAACCACCCGTCGAATAATCTAAAACCCAGCGACAACGACATCCGGCTCACCCGCAAGCTCCGCGACGCCGGCAAGGCGCTCGACATCCAGGTGCTGGATCACATCATCGCCGGAAACGATAATTATTTTAGCTTTGCCGATGAAGGTTTGATGAACTGAAGTTTTGTTGCGCTTTGACACGATTGAATTCAAAAAATGATTGGATTTTAATATGAACCCACCCCTACACCTCCCGCCAAGTCGGGACAGGCTCTCCGGGGAGGGGATTAATGGGAATCATTTTTTGAATCCCGGACCGGAGGCTAAAAATCCGCCGATAAATACTTATGATCCCCTTTTGGAAGGGGTGAAGGGGTAGGTTAAATAAAAAAGATATTTATCGGCTTATTTTTAGAAAGCGCTGTTATAAAAATCAATGAATTCACTTTATACAAGTGTCTTTATAAATCAACAACCATGGAAAATCAGGCGTTTTACAACAGCCTCCTGAACGGGGTAAATAACAACCTGAATTATCGAGAAATCCAGGAGCTGAAATCTTTTAAAAAAGAAAATGCTCCTTTATTGGAAACGAAAATTCAAAAACTGAAAAAGAACAACCGGTTCGGACAGATCATGATGGTTTCTGTTCTCGTGTTAATTGTCCTGTTTTCATTCTTTCTTCAACTGGACATTTTCCCGAAATTGCATCGCTTTTTCGTTATTTTGATCATGTACTTTCCCGTTCTTTTGGGATCAGCGATTTTTGGGAAGACATCGCTGGTGAAAACACAAAGAAAGATTGATACTTTTGAACTGATGTTAATCCTTACAAAAGATGAAATTCCGGTAAAGGATTAGATAAAGAATATGTTTGAATGAAGATTGTCACCATCATCGGGGCCAGGCCCCAGATCATCAAGGCCGCGGCACTGAGCCGCGCCATACGCACGCAGTACGCCGGCAGAATACAGGAAGTCATCGTCCACACCGGGCAGCATTACGACGACAACATGTCGCAGGTGTTCATCGACGAGCTGGGCATCCCCCAGCCCGATTACAACCTCAACATCGGCAGCGCCACCCACGGCGTGCAGACCGCCGGTATGATCACGGGCATCGAAGAAATTCTCTTGAAGGAAAAACCCGATTTTCTGGTCATCTACGGCGATACCAACTCCACGCTGGCAGGCGCCATCGCCGCCTCCAAGATCCATGTGCCGCTGGCACACATCGAAGCCGGACTGCGGTCGTTCAACAAACGCATGCCCGAAGAAATCAACCGCATCATGGCCGACCACGCCTCCACCCTGCTGTTTTCGCCCACGGTTACGGGCATCAACAACCTGGTGATGGAAGGCTTTCAGAAAGACAGCCTGCCGCCGTTCTCGGCCGATCACCCGGGCATCTTCCACTGCGGCGACGTGATGTACGACAACAGCCTGTATTTCGAGACCGTGGCCCGCGAAAAGAGCGACGTCCTCCACAGACTCGGGCTTGAAAACACACCGTTTTATCTGGCTACCGTCCACCGCGACAACAACACCGACCAGCCCGAGAGGCTCAACGCCATCTTCGGGGCGTTCCACCAGATCACCCTCGAAACGAAGATCCCGCTGGTGCTGCCGCTGCATCCCCGCACCGCCAAGCTGCTCGAAAAGAATCTTGATCCGGCGCTTTACGAAAAGATCAGCACCCATCCTTACCTGAAGCTGGTGCCGCCCGTGTCGTTTCTCGACATGATCCTGCTGGAGAAAAACTGCCAAATGGTCTTCACCGATTCCGGCGGCGTGCAGAAAGAAGCGTATTTCTTTAACAAGCCCGCGGTGATCCTGCGCTCCGAAACCGAATGGAAGGAAATCGTGGAACAGGGCTGCGGCATCGTGGCCAACGCCTTTCAGGAAAACATCCTGCAGGCCGCACGCTATTTTACGGAAAATGCCGCTGCGCTGAAATTCCCGCCCCTGTTCGGCAATGGCAAGGCCGCAGAATTTATTGCGGAGACCTTGTTGCAGAACTCGTAAAAGTAAATTCAAGGTGTACATCAAAGAACTATCCATACTATCCGGAGACCTTTCTGAAACTGAAAAATTCTATACGGAAATTTTACAGCTTGAATCCTGCCGTAAAAGTCCCGGCCACATATCTTTTCGCGCTGGCTCAACCCTTTTGACCTTTACACAGTCAGCTCATAAAAACTCAAAATACCATTTTGCCTTTAACATTCCCAACAACCGGCTCAATGAAGCTTTAGCGAGCATAGAAAATAAAGTCGAAATATTGCCTGTAGAAGGCGGGAAAAAGATCATGGATTTTCGCAATTGGAATGCCAGGTCCATCTACTTTAAGGACAGTACCGGGAACATTTTAGAATTCATTGCACGTTTTGATCTGAACAATCAAAATCGGCCCGATTCCGGAGATCCTTTAATTTTAAGCATAAGTGAGATTGGCATTTCCGTAAATGATGTGCTCGAAGAAAGCCGCAGATTAAAAATTCATTATCCGGTTGATTTCTTTACAAAACAACAACCCGGCGAAAGCTTTGCAGCCCTCGGCGACGACAATGGTTTGTTAATCTTATCCAAACATCGCAGAAACTGGTTTCCGACGGATTACCCATCCGAAAAGTTATGGACTTTTGTAAAATTCGAAACCGGCGGAGAAACCCACAGGATGACATGGTACAACCGGGCCTGAACCCTGTCAGGGCTCTCCGCGATCAGGCATCAACAGCCCTGACAGGGTTTCCTCATATCGTACAGCCCGAGACGCCGCCCAAGAAAAGTGACAAGGTGTCAAGGTGACTTTGAAAGGAAGTTATGAACCTCCCCCTGCCCCCTCAAGAGGGGGACATACTGCTTTTTGAAAAGTGCAGGACACCCCTTTAGGGGCTGGGGTAACGAAGGGTGACGTAGTGACAGAAGCAGGCGTCATCATAACGGACAAATAAATCTGATATTTTTCCATTAAAAGTCTGGTAGTTATCAAATATTTCCTACTTTTGCACTCCAAATTTTTTAGTTATTAATCAATTAATTGACACAGTAATGGTAAATCAGTATGAAACCGTTTTCATTTTAACTCCCGTTTTATCTGAAGATCAGGTAAAGGAAGCGGTAAAGGATTACGAAAAGCTCATCACCAGCAACGGCGGTGAGATTGTGAATCGTGAGAATTGGGGGATGCGCAAACTGGCCTATCCTATCCAGAAGAAATCGACAGGTTTTTACAATTTGTTTGAATACAGAGTAGAGGGACAATACATCGATAAGCTGGAAACACAGTTTATCCGTGACGAGAAAGTGCTTCGTTTCCTGACCGTGAAACTCGACAAGCACGGTATTGCCTACAGCGAAAAAAGACGTCAGAAAGCCAAGGAACAGAAAGCTGCTCCGGTTGCTGAAGACAAAAAAGCTTAATCTATTTTGACTTTAAACCTAAAAATTTAAAAACATGGCACAGAATTCAGATATAAAATACTTAACCCCCATTGCAGTAGACACTACCAAGAAAAAATACTGCCGTTTCAAGAAAAATCACATCAAGTACATTGATTATAAAGATGCTAACTTTTTGCTCAAATTTGTGAATGAGCAGGGTAAAATTCTGCCCCGCCGCCTGACCGGTACATCCACAAAATATCAGAGAAAGGTTGCCAAAGCCATCAAACGGGCACGCCACCTTGCTTTAATGCCATATGTAGCTGACTTATTAAAATAAAAGGAGGGGAATAACAATGGAGATTATTTTAAAACAAGATGTAACCGGTTTGGGCTATGAGAATGACCTGGTTAACGTTAAAAACGGATACGCCCGCAATTATTTAATTCCTAAAGGCATGGCCATTATCGCTGATGCCGCCGCCAAGAAACAACTGGCTGAAACCAAGAAACAGCAGGCTTACAAGGAAGAAAAGATCAGAAAAGAAGCCGAAGCTGTGGCCAAAGAACTCGAAGGCCTCACACTGACCATCGGTGTGAAAGCCAGCACCACCGGCAAAATTTTCGGTTCTGTCAACAACGTGATCGTTGCCAACGCTATTCTGGATCAGAAGAAAATTGAAATCGACCGCAAGAAAATCGAAGTATCCGGCGATTCTATCAAGGAAGTGGGTCAGTATACCGCCAAGGTAAAACTGCACCGTGACCTTGCTGTTGAAATTGCGTTGGATGTAAAAGCTGAATAAGTCTTAGACTTTTATGATAACAGGAACCCTTGCCTTACGGTGAGGGTTTTTTTGTGTCCGGCCGTCAAACAGTGGTCAAACAATTGTCAGACAGTAGTCATACGTAGTAAGAAGGTTGTGTAACCACGACCTGACTTAAACAATACATTCCCGGATGTGTGAGGGCACCAGGACCGGCGGGCAGAGCCGGC
>CAYWBO010000083.1:0-11485 GCA_964456625.1 uncultured Lentimicrobiaceae bacterium
CGACCACTCTGGCAACCTTCCGGCGGCAAAATTAGAAAATTATGGTTTTCTGCAAGGGACTTTTTTTAATAAATTATAATGTTGTATTTCAATTTATTACCTAAATGCAACATAAAACAGTTAAAAGATTTCATCCATGATTCCCGTCAAAATCTTAATTCAGGCAGCGACTGAATACTCCGAAATACCAGTATCTTTAACAAGAAAATCACTTTTTAAAACAATTTGGAATTATTTTAAATAAGAAAATGTTGTAAATTTGCACCCGAATTAATCGAAAATAAATTTTTGAAATCATGTCTAAAAAAAGACGGTTTACATTAGATTCTACAGATAAATCCACCCTTGAAAAATGGTATCGCCTTATGACCCTGGGAAGACAGCTGGACAACAAAGCGCCGAATTATTTAAAGCAGGCGCTGGGTTGGTCGTACCATGCTCCGTATGCCGGACATGACGGCATTCAACTGGCCATAGGGCAGGTTTTTGACAAAGAAAATGACTTTTTGTTTCCGTACTACCGTGATATGCTTACCGCAATTTCGGCAGGCCTCACAGCGGAGGAAGTTATTTTAAACGGTATTTCCAAGGCTACGGACGTAGCAGGCGGCGGCAGGCATATGTCGAACCACTTTGCCAAGCCGGAGTGGCACATCCAAAACGTCTCTTCGGCTACCGGAAACCATACCTTACATGCCGTGGGAACTGCACGATCCATTAAAATTTACGGAGGCAGCGGTGTTTCCATCAGTTCGCAAGGCGAATCTTCCACTTCGGAAGGTTATGTTTTTGAAGCCATCAACGGAGCTGCCAAGGAAAAACTACCTGTGATATTTGTTATCCAGGACAACAAATACGGGATATCCGTTCCCCAGGCCGATCAGTCGGCCAACGTGCGGGTAGCGGAAAACTACCGTGGGATCAGCAATCTGAAGATCATGTTCTGCGATGGCAAAAATGTATTCAACTCAATGAATACCATGTTTGAAGCCAAAGAATATGCACAAAAGAACAGCATCCCGGTGATCGTTCATGCCAACTGTGTGAGAATTCATTCCCACTCCAATTCCGACAAGCACGAGCTTTACCGCGATGAAAACGAAAGACATTGTGCCGAGTTATCGGATCCGTTGAACCGGTTCAGGATTCAGCTGATTCACTCCGGAAAATTTACGGAAGAAGAGTTGAACAATCTGGATCAGGAAGCTAAGAAAACCATTTCTGCAGCCCATAAAAAAGCCATCGCTGCCCCGGATCCCGATCCGAAATCCATCTTTGATTTCGTATCTCCGGAACCTTATGTCAGCACGAAATATCCTGATGGTACGCATGATGGAACCCAAGGTGAGAAACTGAGACTGATACAGGCTTTGAACAGCACATTGAAAGCTGAATTCCGCACCAACCCTGATACTTATTTGTGGGGGCAGGATATGGCCAACAAGGACAAAGGCGGGATTTTCAATGTCTCTAAAGGCATGCAGGCTGAATTCGGGCCGGTAAGAGTTTTCAATGCCCCAATCGCAGAAGATTACATCGTGGGAACATCCAACGGAATGAGCCGATACGATGAAAAGATCAGAGTGGTGATGGAAGGTGCCGAATTTGCAGACTATTTCTGGCCGGCCATGGAGCAGTTGGTAGACAGCTCTCACGATTACTGGCGCAGTAACGGGAAATTCTCACCCAACATGATAATCCGTTTAGCTTCGGGTGGTTATATCGGTGGTGGTTTGTATCACTCGCAGACTACTGAAGGGGCACTGACGACCTTTCCGGGTTTAAGGGTGGTGTATCCTTCCATGGCCGATGATGCAGCTGGTTTGCTTCGTACAGCCATCCGTTCCAAAGGAATTACTGTTTTCCTAGAACCCAAGGCGCTGTACAACGATCCGCTTAGTGAAGCCACTGTACCTGAAGATTTTGAAGTTCCTTTCGGGAAAGCCAGAGTCCGCCGCGAAGGTACCGACATGAGCATCTTTACCTTTGGAAATACATTGCCCATGACACTTCAGGTGGCTGAACAACTGGAAAAAGAAACCGGAAAATCCATTGAAGTAGTGGACCTCAGATCATTGGTCCCCCTCGATACCGAAGCAATTGTGAAATCCGTTCAGAAGACTTCCCGGGCATTGGTGGTTCACGAGGACAAAGTTTTCTCCGGTTTTGGCGGCGAAGTAGCGGCTACCATTACTTCGGAAGCTTTTGAATTTCTGGATGCACCGGTCAAAAGGGTGGGGGCCACTTATACCCCCATCGGGTTCAACAGGATTCTTGAAAAAGCCATTCTGCCAAATGTCGACAAGATCAAAGAAGCAGCAAAAGAACTCCTTGAATATTAATAATATACAATATTTTGAAAAGGCTGCCTCAAAAGGGCAGCTTTTTTTATTCAGAAAGTGACAGAAATGCTGATTAAGGAATTTGCGACTTCCTGGAAGATGACTTGAAAAGTCCTCTGACGGCTGAGACAAAGGTGGCAACGTCTTCTTTTTTCAAATACCATTCAGAAAACTGTGTCCCGGTCCGCTTCCGGAAGACCAGGTACTGATGGATGGCACTGGCAACATAACTCAGCGAAGCCGTTACAGCGGCGCCCATATATCCGTATATCGGGATCAACGTAAAAGCAAAGATCAGCATGACCACAAACCCAGTGACGTTGGATGACAGGTTGACTTTCGGCTTTCCAACGCCTGAGAAATAATGACTGAAAATGTTGCTGGCTGCCAATGCCAGAATGCCCGGACTCAAATCCAGTACAATCCAACGGATCGCACCGAAACCTTTGCCGAAAATAGAGGCATAGGTCTGAAACGGGATTAGTAACAGGATCACCAAACCGATAAAAGTCAGTGTAAGCGAAAACTTCATAGATTTGATGGTCAGGTTTTTGGAATAACCTTCATCCCTCGAATTAGAGATGGAAGAGAACTGCACCAGCGAAATACTCTGTCCCGCCAAACGAAGACCTTCTGTCAGCTGCACAGCTGCACTGAATAAGCCCAGCGGTGCAAAGCCGTCAAAAATCCGCAACAGATAATAGCTAAATCTTTTGTTTCCAAGATGTAAAATATTGGCTCCCTGTGTCATGAAACCATAATGAAAGATCATTTTAACCATGACATTCCAGAAACGGAATGAAAATCCCTTCATATTTTTTAATAAGGAGAGAAATCCAATCAGGGCACTGAAACCCCAGGAAATCGCCAGTGCCAGCACATAAGAAAGTACCGTTTGTTCTTCTCTGATCAACATCAGAAAAGCAAAAACGGCAATAAACACCACGATCTGAACCGTAAAAATGATATTATAAGTTTTGATCCTGTTAAAGCCCAAAAGCAGGTTGTAATGCGTTTGCATAAAACCGTTCAGCAGTACCAGCACCACGATCCAGAAGGCAAATCCGGACGGAATGATGGCAGTTTCCACTGCCGGAAAGAAATAAAAAATGATCCTGGCCAGAAAAACCACACATACCATAATCCACAGAATCCAGAAATACGCAGGCAGCAACAACTTCGAAATTTCCGTCCTGGAAGCAAAATAGACCAGGGCACTGCCGGCCAGAAAATCCACCAGCAACTGGACCAGTGTGACATTCACCACGATCAGGCTTATCTGTCCCAGCATTTCACGGCCCATCAAACGGGTGATCATTAACAGGGCCAACAGGTTAAACAACGCATTTAAAATACGTGTGGCGGTAGTTCCTAATATGTTTTTCATGACCATGGTTCCAGCAAATTTAGTAATATTTGCTTCTGGCCACTTTGCCTGACGGCGTTGGAGAGAAGCCATTATTGTTTTATTTTTGAACAACCTGAAAAAATGGAATGAAACTATCGGTCGTCATCGTAAATTACAATGTAGAGCACTTTCTGGAGCAATGCCTGATCGCCGTTCGCAACGGCCTGCGGCATATCGAAAGCGAGATCATTGTAGTGGATAATAATTCCGTAGATGGCTCGCTGGAAATGCTAAGTGATAAATTCCCTGAAGTTCAGGTTATTGCCAACAAAAAAAATCTGGGTTTTGCCAGGGCAAACAATCAAGCCATCAAGATCGCAAACGGGGAATTCATTCTGATGCTCAACCCGGACACGGTGGTGGAAGCTGATACTTTCGAAAAAGTCATCCGGTTTATGGAAACCCATCCTGATGCCGGGGGACTGGGTGTGAAAATGGTGGACGGCTCCGGCAAATTCCTGCCCGAATCCAAAAGAGGACTACCCACACCTTCGGCTGCTTTTTACAAAATTTTCGGCTTTGCTAATCTTTTTCCTCATTCCAAAAGGTTCTCAGCCTATTATGCCGGTCATTTAAATGAAGACGAAATTCATGAAGTGGATGTGCTGGCAGGGGCTTTCATGTTGATCCGTAAAACGGTCCTTGATAAAACCGGCCTGCTGGATGAATCTTTTTTCATGTACGGCGAAGACATCGATCTTTCCTATCGTATCATGAAAGCGGGATACAAAAACTACTATTTCCCGGAAACGCGTATCCTGCATTACAAAGGCGAAAGCACCAAAAAAAGCAGTACAAACTATGTGCTGGTATTTTACAAGGCCATGCTGATCTTTGCAAGAAAACATTTTACAGGAAAAAATGCCCGGTTGCTGACGCTTTTCATCCGGATCTCCATTTATTTCAGGGCATTCCTGGCATTGTTGGCGCGTTTCTTCGGGAAGATCACGCTTCCGGTGCTGGATTTTCTAATCCTCTGGGGCGGCATGAACTGGGTGAAAGGGATCTGGGCACATCAGTTCACTTATCCGCAGGGCGGAAGCTATCCCGAGACTTTCGTTCGTTTTGTCATGCCAGCTTATGCCATCCTTTGGCTGGCAGCGATATTTTTCAGTGGCGGATACGAAAAGCCTTACAAAAGCAGGAAATCGATACTGGGAATACTTTCCGGAACCGTTATCATCCTGGTGCTTTACGCTTTGTTACCCGAAAGTCTGCGTTTCTCGCGGGGGCAGATCCTAACGGACATGCTTTGGGGAATGATCACCCTGCCGTTGCTGCGCTATCTTTTAAATCTGCTGGGCTTTCAGGATTTCAAGGCCGGAAAGAAATACAATAAGCGATTTCTTATCATCGGTGATCCGGAAGAAACTGAGCGGGTGGCCAGTATCCTCAACGGATCCGTAGTAGAACCGGCTTTCATCGGAAAAGTGCTTCCGGTCGAAAACATTGCCAAACCGGCCGGTTATATCGGAAATATCCTTCAGGTCAAAGACATCATCAATATTTACAAAATCGATGAAGTAATCTTCTGCTCCAAGAACATTTCACATCAGACCATTATCGATAAAATGGCAGAATGGAAACAAGAGAAAGCCACGTATAAAATTGCACCGGAAGATAGTTTGTCAATCATCGGGAGCAACTCTATCAACACCAGGGGAGAGCTTTATACTGTTGAGATCAGTGCGGCTTACAGCAGCGCCAATAAAAGAAACAAACGGGTACTGGATCTGGTGTTCTCCTTTGTTTTTCTGGTGTTTTCAGCCTTTCTGATATTCATCATCAAAGAAAAGAAAGGTTTCTTACTGAATGTTTTTTCTGTTTTTTCGGGAAGGAAATCATGGGTGGGATGCAAACCAATGGACCGGCATCCTGTTTTCCAAAGTCTGCTCAAACCCGGGGTGCTTTCTCCACTGGACGGGATGAAAAATGCTGCCATGGATGAGGAGACCATGAAAAAACTCAATCTCCTCTATGTCCGCGACTACTCGTTGCTTCGTGATATGAATCTTATTTTCACAGGCTTCCGAAATCTGGGAAGAAGATAGGGGGCATCGATCACATTTACAGGTTTTAAAATATTCTCTCAACAGCTGATACAGGTTGCGTATCAAAGCATTAAAGTATTATCTTTGCAACCAATTTATGGGAAGGATTTTAGCGATAGATTACGGGCAAAAAAGGACAGGTTTTGCAGTCACCGATGAACTGCAGATCATTGCCACCAGCCTGGGAACAGTTGCAACCAAAGATATCTGGAAATTTCTGACGGAATACAGTCAGAAAGAGAAGCTGGATGCCATTGTAGTAGGCGAACCGCGTGACATGCGGAACCGCCCGTCTGATTCCAGCCGCTTTGTGGAGCCCTTTGTAAACAAGCTCCGGAAAACGTTTCCAAATCTGAAGATTGAACGGTTTGATGAACGTTTTACGTCAAAAATAGCACATCAGGCCATGATTGACGGAGGGCTGAGAAAGCAAAAACGTCAGGACAAAGCGTTGGTCGACTCCATCAGTGCCACATTAATCTTGCAATCCTACCTGGAATCTTTAAATATTTTGAAAAAATGATGTTACCCATAACAGCATACGGACATCCGACATTGAAGAAAAAAGGCGAGGAAATCACCAAAGATTACCCTGGTCTGCAGCAGCTTATCGCTGATATGTTCGAAACCATGTACGAATCGCACGGGGTGGGCCTGGCTGCGCAGCAGGTAAACCGGGCGATCCGGCTTTTCATCATCGATGCCACCCCTTACACCAAGGAATATCCCGAGGCAGAAAACTTTAAAAAAGTATTTATCAACGCACAGATCGTGCGCAGGGAAGGGGATCCGGAAGAGTTTGAAGAAGGCTGCCTGAGCATTCCCGGCATCAACGAATACGTGAGCCGCGCACCTGTGGTCTACATGAATTATTACGATGAGAATTTCAATTTCCACAAGGAAGAGAAATTCGAAGGCGTCCACGCCCGGATTATTCAGCATGAATACGACCATAACGACGGAATCCTGTTTGTGGAACGGCTACCCAACTTCAAGAAAATTCTGCTGAAGCGAAAGCTCAACGACATCACCACCGGGAAATACAAACCGGATTACAAGATGTTGTATCCCAAGAAGAAGATAAAACAGAAGTAATCTTTTTATCAACTTTAAACCTCAGGATAAGGCTTCAACTAACTGATTAAAATGGTCAGTCGACGAAGCGACAGAGTGACTCTGTGACTCTGTGACAGAGGGAAGTGAAAAGTTATTCTGCAGAGATGCAAGATTTTGCGTCTCTACTGTTCAACAAACAATTTGAACAACCTTGATCTTTTGAGCATCTGAACCTTTGAACTCTTTCAATATCTGTCAGTTCATGGTCGGATCGGCCGGAAACTTATGCCACAGCTGATATTCGAATCCCAGCTGTTTTGTCAGCAAATTCCATAGTGAACGCGGCTTTGTGTGAAAGATCTGTTGGGGGGTGATGCGTGTTACAGCCCAGGAGTTACGCTTCAGTTCACCCTCCAACTGGTGGGTGCCCCAACCGGAATATCCCAGGAAAAAGCGGATATTCTGTTCATTCAAAAGATTCATAGAAGCCATTTCCTTCACGCTTTCCATGCTGCCGCCCCAATACAACCCGTCCATCACGGGAATGGAAGCCGCTATGCGCTCCCCGAGGGTATGTATAAAGAACAAGCGGTTGGCATCCACAGGTCCCCCCAGAAACATGGGAAGATTCAAATCGGGAAAATCTTTGAGTGCCTCGCTCAGTTTGGTCTTAACGGATTTATTCAATATCAGGCCGAAAGAGCCTTCTTCATTATGCTCTGCCAGAAGTATGACAGATCGACCGAAATAAAAATCGCCCATAAAAGGTTCAGACAATAATACCTGGCCCTTCACAGGCTTCAGATTATTCGATTTAATTTGTACCAGGCGATCTATTTTCATTTATTCCTTGATTATTCTATTTTTACACTTTATATCGTGGCAAAAATTATACCATAAAGATAGTGGATAAAATCAACAATCACAACAAGTTTCTTTCACTGCGAAATAAATATTCCTATTTCGTCTATGAAGGTTTTTCCGTGAACCGGACGAAAACTTCGTTGCATGCCGAATTTCACTTCGACCTGGGTGGGGCTTATTTTTTCCATCCTGCGATAGAAATACCGGCCCGGTCGTTTTATGATTTTGATGCACTGGGAGAGGATCTGATACGGAATCTGGTCTTTCAAATCGGTATGGTCGAATTGATCAGCTACTGGAAAGCAGCCTGTCCGCCTCACGTGATCGTAAAACCCGGATACCTGAACGACGAACAGATCCAGTGGTGGAAAAAGTTATATTTCAACGGATTGGGAGAATTTTTCTATCTAAATGGGATTGAAACCGATCAGGAGACATTCATGGAAATATCTTCGGAAGGCGAGCCTTTATTGGTGTCAGATTTAGCGCTGGATCCTGCGAAAGTGCTGGTACCGGTCGGAGGAGGAAAAGATTCGGTAGTCAGCCTGGAAATACTGAAAAACAGTGACTTTCAGGTCCTCCCATACATAGTAAATCCAAGAGAAGCCTCAGTCAGGACGATAGAAATTGCAGGCCTTAAAGAAGAAAATTCAATCATACTGAACCGAGCCCTAGATAAGCAATTACTAAAGTTGAACGAACAGGGATTCCTAAACGGACATACGCCGTTTTCCGCCTTACTGGCCTTCACTTCATCGCTGGCAGCCCTGGCGGCAGGAGCAAAGTACATCGCACTTTCCAATGAAAACAGCGCCAATCAAAGCACCGTACCGGATTCCAGGATCAACCATCAGTA
Organism: uncultured Lentimicrobiaceae bacterium; assembly: GCA_964456625.1. Taxonomy (GTDB): domain Bacteria; phylum Bacteroidota; class Bacteroidia; order Bacteroidales; family F082; genus Sulfidibacterium. The sequence continues at coordinate 8,578 of CAYWBO010000083.1, forward strand.
TTCCAAATCGCTGGAATTTGAAAATGACTTTTCAACTTATTTTGAAGGGTATGTTCACAGCGGGCTTCAGTATTTCAGCTTTTTGCGGCCACTGAACGAGTTGCAGATTGCAGCCTTGTTTTCAGGATTTCCTCAACATTTCATGAGCTTCAGGAGCTGTAATGTGGGCAGTAAAACCGACAGCTGGTGCGGACACTGCCCGAAATGCCTGTTCACTTATATTATCCTATCACCTTTCGTGGATAAAGATATACTTCACAACATTTTTGATAAAGATCTGCTGGCAGACCCATCACTGAAACCGGTTTTTAAAGAGCTCTCCGGTCTGGTGGAAGTCAAGCCGTTTGAATGCGTAGGAACCCCGGAAGAAGTGAATCTGGCTCTTTGGAAATCAATTTCCAAAAATGGTAAAACGTCTGATCTGACCGAAGGATACAAAAGCATTTATGAAAGATTGAATGATCTGGATTTCGACCGGTTGCTGCAAGGCATGAGTACGGAACATAACCTTCCGGAACCTTTTTTTAAACTCTTAAATAAGGCCTTTCATGACAGAAAAGTTTAATCCTTTCTTTGAAGGAAAGCAAAATGTGTTGATTCTGGGGTACGGAAGGGAAGGACGGTCAATGTTCCGTTTTCTGCAGAAATATTATCCCAAACTGCCTGTCGGCATTGCAGACAAAAACGGCAATCTGGATCAGGAAAAGGACTTGCCTGCCCGGCTTCATGTGGGCAATGACTACTTAAAAGCCCTGCTGGAATATGATTTGATCATCAAATCACCGGGGGTCTCCGTCGGAAGCCAGGAAAAAGAGATCACGGAAAAGATGACTTCCCAAACCGAGATGTTTCTCGCTGTGTATGGAAACCAAACGATCGGGATTACCGGCACCAAAGGAAAGTCTACCACATCCACGCTGGTATATCATCTGCTGAAGTCTTCGGGAAAAGATGTGCTTCTATTAGGAAATGTGGGTTCGCCGGCATTTGATTCCATCGAAAAAATCCATGAACATACGCTGATCGTTTATGAGCTTTCCGCCCATCAACTGGAACACGTGCGTCATTCTCCCCACATTGCGGCGTTGCTAAACATCTTTCCGGAACACTTAGACTATTTTCAAGATTCCAGTGCATATCAGGCTGCTAAACTGAATATTTTCAGGTACCAAAATAAAAATGACATTGCCGTTTCCGGCATTCCGGTTGATACCGGGAAAGCCTGTTACACCATGAGAACCAATGAGGAAGAAATTGTAGACATGCTGGGTGCGGGTATCACGGGTTCACAACTTTTGGAGATGGCGCATCTGAAAGGGCAACACAATCTGGGGAATCTCCTGCTTGCGCTGCGTGTGATGCAAGCGGCCGGCATTCCTGCCAAAGAAAGCTTCCGCCATCTTTACACTTTCCAACCGTTACCGCATCGACTGGAATACATCGGGACATTCGGAGGGATCGAATTTTACAACGACAGCATTTCCACCGTGCCGCAATCTGCCATGGCCGCTGTGGACAGTCTGGAAGGTCTTGATGCTCTCATTCTCGGGGGATTCGACCGCGGACTGGACTATTCTGAGTTGGTAGATTACCTCAACAACAGTACTATTGGCTATTTCTTTTTTATCGGCCAGGCCGGAAAGCGGATGCATGAGCTGTTTCAGAAATCAGGAAGGGAGAAGAATCTCTTTGTGGTGACACAGTTGGAAGAGGTTTTCGAAATTCTGGCAAAGACACCGGGCATTAAAAAATGCCTCTTATCCCCGGCAGCCGCCAGTTACGATCAGTTTACCAATTTTGAGCATCGGGGAGAATATTTCAGGACACTGGCACAAGGGTTTAAAAAATCCGGAGTATAAAAAAACGGGGCCCAAACCCCGTTTTTTCTTTTATTCTTCTTTCTGATCTTTCGATGTTTTTGTTTCTTTGGCAGCAGTCGCTTTCTTCTTCGCTGCAGGCTTGGCAGCGGGTTTTTTCTCTTTTTTTTCTGCAGATGCCGGAGCTTTCCTTGCCGTTGTCTTGACAGCGGGTTTTGCTACTTCGGCTCCTTTTTCTGCTGATTTCTTTACAGGAGCCTTCGATTCAACTTCTGTTTTCACAGGCGTTTCCTTCTTTGCAACAGCTTCTTTCTTTGCCGTCTTCTCTGCAGATTCAGCCTTTAAAACGATTTTCTCTTTTTCAGTTACGCGGTTCTTATTGCTTTTATGTTTCGGTCTGCGAACCCCAAACGAACCAATAATTATTTTGCCTCTTCGGGTTTTTTTGTCGCCTTTTCCCATAGTTTTTTATTTTTAAAGGTGAATAATTCCCCCAAAGTTATTAAAAAATCTGCATTTTCAAAATCAGGAAGTTTTATTCTTCCGCTGATAGAATTCTCTTTCAAAAACATCTGATCTTGCAACAGTCCTTCGGGTCCATTCCAACAGAATTTCCTGCTTTTCTGTTTCCGCCAGTTGCCAGGGAATATCAGATTTTCTCAGCTTTTCCGTCAAGGTAAACAGCGTTAAAGCTGCGGAAACCGAGATGTTGTAACTTTCGGTAAACCCGTACATCGGGATCCAAAGATATTCATCCGCTTGATCGATGGCCTGTTGCGTGAGCCCTTTGAGTTCCGTACCGAAAACAAGTGCCAGCTTATGGTCCAGCGGCATTTCATCCAGCGTCTTCCCGTGGGAATGCGGCGTGGCAGCCACGATTTTATAACCCTTTTCCCTCAACGCTTTATAGGCAGTTAAAGTATTGTCATCCTTTTCGTTATGCCGGATCAGATTCAGCCATTTGGATGATCCCATGGCCACCTGGGGATTCACATGGTACCGGTTTTTATTTTCGATGATATGGATATCCTGAATGCCCGTAAGGTCAGCACTGCGTAACACAGCGCTGGCATTATGGGGCTGATAAATAT
>CAYWBO010000084.1:0-11418 GCA_964456625.1 uncultured Lentimicrobiaceae bacterium
AACTATTTAGTAAACGTTGATAAACTTCATTAATCTTCAAAGCGGAATCTTCCCATTTCAGGTTTTCCACTTCCTGCTTCCCGTATTTGATGAACATCTTGGAAAGGCCTTCGTAATGGCACAAGCCATAAATAGAATCAGCGATAGCGTCGATATCCCAGAAATCCACTTTCAAAGCATGATTCAGCACTTCCGCCACCCCGCTTTGTTTTGAGATGATGACCGGAACGTTGGAACGCATGGCTTCCAGCGGTACGATCCCGAAAGGTTCGGAAACCGACGGCATCACAAAAACATCGCTGAGGGAAAAAATTCTTTGAACATCGTCTTCGCCAAGAAATCCCGTAAAGTGGAATTTGTCGGCAATCCGTAACTGGGCAACCCGTTTGATCATCCGTATCAGCATATCGCCCGAGCCGGCCATGGCAAAACGAACGTTCTGGGTTTTCTGCAACACTTTATAAGCTGCCTCAATGTAATATTCAGGACCTTTCTGCATGGTAATCCTTCCCAGGAAAGTGACCAGTTTTTCTTTGTAGTTTTTGTTGAAATTACCCTGATAGTGGGGTGTAGTATGGTCCACTGCATTGTGGATGGTAACCACTTTTGTTGGGTCAATACCATATTTTTCGATCACAATGTTCCGGGTAAGATTACTCACGGTGATCACGGTGTCGGCGGCTTCCATGCCTTGTCTTTCAATATCATAAACCTGCTGGTTTACATTTCCGCCCGTCCGGTCGAATTCGGTGGCATGCATGTGGACCACCAGCTTTTTGCCGCTGGAGTTTTTTGCCGCAATGCCGGCAGGGTAGGTGAGCCAGTCGTGGGCATGAATGACATCGAAATTTTCTTTCAGGGCGAGCGCAGAGGCGATCAGCGCATAGCGGGCCACTTCTTCCATCAGATTGCTGGAATATTTCCCCGAAAATTCATAACGCCTTGAAAAAACATTACTTGTAAAATCCGCACCGGTCTTAAGGTCTTCTTCAATGGTTTTTGAGAATATCTCGGGGCTTACATAAGGAATGATGTTGGATCCCACTTCGAGATATTTAATATGTTGCCAATACTCCTTGTATTCTTCGTCTGTCAGGTCGAATGAAATATCGCTCGCATTTCTCAGTTTTACAGCTTGCTGATCTTCATCGCCATATGCTTTCGGTACAACGAAAATAACTTCCGTCCCATGTTTCGATAGACCTTTGGTAATGCCGAAGCATGCCGTTCCAAGACCTCCTGTTATGTGGGGTGGAAATTCCCATCCGAACATCAGTACTCTCATTGTTTTTTACGGGTTATAGTTTTTAAATTATGTTGACGCATCTTTTGCTCTAGTATTTCTTTTTGAGTAAATGATTGATTCTTAAAAGTTCGGCTACGCTCCAAGCCTGCGAAATGGCCCCCCGCGGTTCAAAGGGGGGGTCCCCGTCGTAAATCTCATTCACCGTCCCTACACCTCCTTCGATCATGGCATTTTCAAATTCATGGTACAGGCCGTTGATGAATTCCTTTCCTTTTTCTCCGTACAGACTGAGCCATCCGTCAGCAAAGAAACCCAGCAGCCACGGCCATGAGGTTCCCTGATGATAGGCCAGGTCGCGCTGCACCTGATCCCCGATACATTTGCCTTGATACTCCACCGAACGGGGTGACAGAGAACGCAGCCCTCTAGGAGTCAGTAAGTGATTCTTTACCAACTCTAAAATACTGCGCTTCATTTCCTTGGTCAGCGGTGTATATGGCATGCCTGCTGCGATGGCCATGTTGGGGCGGATGCTGAAATCTTTGGTTTCATAGGTGGCATAATCGGCCAGATATGCTTTGGACTTATCCCAGAAAGTCTCCAAAAATGAGGCTTTGATCTTTTCAGGATATTTGCTCCAGGATTTGACAAAGGCACTGTCTCCGGCTTCTTCGGCCAGTTCAAGGCTGAACAGGATAGTGTCGTACCACAAGGCATTGATTTCAACCGCAAATCCCGTCCGTGGTGTCACGGGCTTTCCATTCACGACCGCGTCCATCCAGGTTACAGGAATTCCGGTTTCACCGGTCCAGATCAGCCCGTTTTCATGCATCTTGATTTGATGATCTGTCCCGTTTTTATAATGTTTCAGGATGACCTTGATACTTTTTCCGTAAAGCTCCCAAAGTTTATCGGAGCTCCCGGTTATCAGCTTATATTGGTGCAATGCCCAGAAAAACCAAAGTGAAGTGTCGGCGGAATTGTAACTGGCATCTTTTCCGTGTCCCAGGTTAGGGAAAAGCCCGTGCTTTAATTCGGTAAGCATGGTTTTTGTCACGGCATGAAATACTTTTTGATCTCCCTGTGTTAGCGCCAGCCCCGGAAGTGAAACAAAAGTGTCCCGGCCCCAGCGTCCAAACCAGGGGAATCCGGCAATGATCTCCGTCGATTTTTTAGTGTGGACAAAAAATTCTTCCGCAGCGTTTTGCAGGCAGTGTTCAAAATTGTTTCTCTTGATCCTTTTTCCGACTTCCGCTTCAAACTGGCGTTGAAAGCCGGCCGGGCTTTTTTCTTCCAGTCCGGCAGAAATCACTACGCTGGAATTCGGCTGCAGTTCTACTTCAAAGAACCCCGGAACATAAAGATCTTCGAGATAATTATAACCCCGTTCTTTTTCTCTTACATATTCGACATTGTAATACCAGTCGGGAACATGCGTGTATTCGGCTTTTTTGGAGAATTGCATGTATACCCTGGAATATCCCTGGTACATCTGCCAGCTTACGCCATTTTTGGCTGATTTAAACAGCGTATTGACGTCAGTGTTGGCTTTGGATAAGAAGTGCACACTTCGAAATGCCAGAAAGGGCCGGATCACCAATTTTACCCTCGTATTAGACTCCAGCAAAGTATACTTGATAAACACCCGGTCTTCCTTTTGGGCAAAAATTACTTCTTTTTGCAGCTTGATATTTCCCAGCTGGTAAATCAGCTTTGGATTGGTGTCCATGTTGTAGTCCAGAAGGTATTTATGCCCCTTCGGTTCAATGACGCCACCCTTGTAAATCCTTGAGCTCAGATGAAATTCATAGTCGTTGGCAATGAGGTTTTCGTCAAGGTTGGATAGCAAAACATGATTGTTGTCATCAATCGGCGGCTGGGGAACCACCAGCAACCCATGGTAACTGCGCGTGTTGCAATTAATGATGGTAGAGCTTATGTAACTCCCTGCACGGTTCGTTCTGAGCTTTTCCCTGTTCAGGGAATAATTCAAATTGATAAGTTGAGATTTGTCAAAATGTATATAGCCCATTTCTGTGGTTTTTAGTGAACTTCTCAAATTTTAAGCCTAACAAAAGTAGGTAAATATTATTGGTTCTGATTCTTTTAGGTCTTTATTTGATGGTTAAAATTAGTGAAAAAAACACTGATTTTCCAACAAACGTTTGAACTGTGAATCGTTTACAAGCACAAACGATTGTATTGTTGCTATTCATTCAATCATTATTTTGCAACTGCGTTTGATCCTCACCTGTTCTCTGTTAAGGTTATTTTTTTGTTAAAGATACGTGAAAAGGAACCTCGAGGGTTTGTTTGATAAAATTATTTACTATTTTTGGAAAAAATTCCCAGAATGAGATTATTTAATTAAAATGAATTTTATTAAATAATTAAAAACAAGGCACATAATAAAATGATAATTACTGGAATATTTTTTGATAGGGAAAAGTTTAGTTTTTTGAAACCGACTTTTAGGCTCTTAAAATTCTAAATTGGCAAATAAAAAAGAATAAAATCAATATGATGCGAATGAAAGTAAGAACGAGATCTGTTATCACGACTTTAGGAATCATGCTGGTCATGATTTTTGTTTTTCAATCCTGCCAGAAGGGGACTGTAAGTCCGGCGGCGTCTACACAAAATAAAATGAAAGATCTGACGGTTCCCGATGGCTTTACCTTTAAAACGACCGTGAATAAAGACATAACCATCAAGATGCCGTTCAGTATGGATTTTTCCCGGGAGAAAAGCCGTTTTAATATTTATACTGCGGCTCCTGACAGCGGTGGCAAACTGATCACCTCAGGAAGTTTTGATACTCAGGGGCAGTTCAACGGAACCATTCGTATCCCTACGGCCTTGGACTCTATTTATGTTCAGACCGTTGCCGGGGATCAGTTTGTAACAATGAATTCCGCTGCAGGAACAAAAGCAGGCGGTGCTACTGTTGATCTAGGAATAAACTATGGAAACACGCCTCCTGATTCTCTTCCTCCTGCACAAACAACAACCAAAGCAGCAGCGGTAATGTCCACGGTCCCATATAATGGTGGGGTTTACAGCGCAATGGTTTCTGATAATTTAATCGGAAATGGGGATTTTGAAACCAACGATTTTGGTGTAATACCTTATTGGAATTATCCGTCTCCCGTGGATGGCAGATGGTATTTCACCAACTACTATGGAGATAAGATGGCATGGGATAACGATAATGGTAATCATGTGATTTTGACTCCTCATCATTATTCTTATGGCGGTGCATCGCAAATGATATCTGCAAAGCCTGGTAACTTGATTACTTTTAAGTGTAATGTAAAATCTGTCGGCGCAAGAAATTCTCTGGCAGCATGGCTGTATATTATTCCGGTCGATGCCAATAATAACCCACTGGCATATTATTATGTCGAGGATTACCAACCGTCAAGCAAATGGAAAACAATGACGGTTGCAGCAAATATGCCGGATGGAACAGCAAAGGTGAATATCCTGATCTGGACATGGGGCAATAAATCAGGCTCGCTCTATTTTGACAATGCTACCGTAACAGGTCCAATTAAAGATAGTGATGGAGACGGTGTAAACGATCAACTGGATGATTATCCCAACGATCCGACCCGTGCTTTCAACGTATATTATCCCAACCAGGCAGACTGGGGAACGCTGGCTTATGAAGACTTATGGCCCGGTATGGGCGACTATGATTTCAATGACCTCGTATTGGATTATCATTTCAAATCGGTGTTAAACGCTTCCAACAAACTGGTGGAATTTTATACCGACTATTCGGTGCGTGCTGTAGGTGCCAGCCTGAAAAACGGATTTGGTTTTGAGCTGGGCGGCGATCCTTCCAATGTGGAATCGGTTACCGGAACGAAGTACACTGAAAATTACGTTCATAACAATGCCAACGGAACCGAACAGGGACAGACGAATACAGTTGTTGTTTTATTTGACAATGCCTTCAGTATGATCGGAAGCTCGGGCTCTGCATTTGTCAATACCAAGGAAGATGTTCCTTATGTGCAGCCCGACACCAACGTGTTGCATGTGGTTTATAAAAATCCAGTGGCTGTGAGTACCACCGGTGATGCCCCGTACAATCCTTTCCTGATCGTGAATGGCGACAGGGGTAAGGAAGTGCATCTGGCAGGACAGAAACCCACGGACCTGGCCAATGCTGCTTACTTCGGCACGCAGGCCGACGCAACAGATCCTGCCACAGGAAAATATTATCAGACAGCTTCGAACCTCCCGTGGGCGTTGGATGTTCCGGTTTCCTTTGCGTATCCGGTGGAAACGGTGGACATTCTGAATGCTTACAATCATTTTGCAGATTGGGCACAAAGCGGCGGAAATCAGTATACCGACTGGTACATGGATAAATCCGGTTACCGCGTCAGGGCCAATATATACACTCCCCCCGCCAAATAGCGGCAGTAATTGTAAAAAAAGGAGGCTCGAGGGCCTCCTTTTTTATTGTCAAATGGTAATTAAAAGTTCCTATTTAATGGGATGATCCAGATGGAATTTCTTCAGCCGTTCATCCAGATCGGGAAACTGATCATGGCGCACCAGCGAAGTGCAGGCACGGATCCCTTCCTTGCGGTCACTGCCACAGATCAGCAATGAGATGGCGCTGACACCGTAATACAGCATCTCCCTTAACAGCTCTTCGGCATCCATGCCTGGATAGGAAAAGGTGAAGTAAAATCCGTCGGCAACCGGTTGATCGATGTCGGTATCGTAAACGATCTGAAATCCGTTCCGGGTCATGATATCTTTCATTTCATGGGCTTTAACGCCATAATCTTTCACATAATCCAGGAAGTTGAATTTCCCGTCGTTCACGGCTTTGAAAATGGCCGCCAGCGCATATTGTGCCGAGTGTGAAACTCCGGAACTCAGCGGATACAAGGTTTCGAAAATTAAGGTGTAACCCAGCTTGTCGGTGGAATAATAACGCAAGAGGTCCGGCAGGCTCATGTTGAATAATTTGTCGGAGACTACCATCATGCCGATCCGTTCGCCGGCATAGCTGAAAATCTTAGAGCTTGAAACAAATAAGATATAATTTTCCGAATATCTTGCCACGGTCGGCTGATAGGGTGGTTCTCCGGGTTTGGAATAATCTTTTCGGAAATCCATGCCAAAATAAGCGAGATCTTCCAGAATGGCGACGTTGTATTTGTCCGCTAACTCCCCGATGATTTTGAGTTCATCTTCTGTGAAACAAATCCATGACGGGTTGTTGGGGTTGGAATATAAAACCGAGTGGAACCGACCCGTGCTGAAATAAGATTCCAGCTTTTCACGAAGTTTTTCACCCCGGTAGTTGTAAACGTCAAAACTTTCGTAACGGAGATTCAGTGCAGTATGCTGCATTTTATGAACCGGAAATCCCGGGTCGAGGAATAAGGTGGAATCCTGATTGCGGTTGGTGCGGCTCATACACAGAAAAGAAGCAAAACTTCCCTGCATGGAACCTACCGTCGGAATGCAGACCTCAGGATTTACGTCCAGATTCATGAAAAGCTTCAGGAAACGGGCAAACTCATTTTTCAGCTCCTGATGGCCCCAGATATTCGGATAAATTGCTGCTACGCCGTTTTTCAGGGCTTCAATCTGAGCGTCAATGCCGATCTTTACCGGTGGGATCCCCGGAACGCCCATCTCCATACGGACAAACTCTTCGCCCGTGGCGGCTTCTATCTTGTCAATCAGCTTTTTGACTTCCCTGATGGAAGCTTTTCCAACGGAACGCAAGCCGCTTTCTTTCACTTTACGATCTACAATTTCGGAATCTATGGGAGTGTTTCTCATAACGGAAATGCTTTAGATTTTGATAAGAAAATGTCCATTTTTCAATTACAAAATTATCAAAAAACCGTTAAAGGTTCTTTGTTTTTTCCAAACGGATGCGTGCATCCACGGCAACCACCTGATGGGGCGTTGCCAGCAGCGGGTTCAGATCCATCTCCACGATTTCAGGTGCATAAAGCACCAGTTCCGACAACCGCTGAATGATTTCGATAAATGTATTTTCATCCAGGCCTTCTTTTCCACGAACACCCTGGACGATCTTGTAACTTTTCAGTTGTTTTATTTCAGAAGCTACTTCCTCACGGCTCAGCGGAGCAAGGGTGGTGCGTACATCTTTCAGCACTTCAATAAAAATACCGCCCAGCCCGAAAAGAACCATATGGCCGAAGTTTCCTTCTTTTTTGATCCCGGCAAACATCTCGGTTCCCTGCAACATGGGTTGGATCAAAACACCTTTGGCGTCCGGGATTTGCATCATGCGTTTCATTTCCGATATCAGGCGTTCGTTGTCCGTGATGTTCAGCGAAACCCCACCTACATCCGATTTGTGTACCGGTCCCACGACTTTCATCACCAGCGGGAAACCTGTCTTTTTTGCCAGGCCTGTGATTTCTGACAAATGGTCGGTGGTGAATTCTTTGGCCCTGGAGATTCCAGCGGCATCCAGCAGTGCCGATACATCTTCGGGACTGATGTATCCCGAAATATTTTTGTCGATGATCTTGCGGATCGCTTGTTGATCCATCGCAGGCAATTCTGGTTTTTCGGGCGCCGGTGCCGGAGTGTTGTAGATTCTTCCCAGCGCTTCGCCCAGTATCACCTCATCAGGGAAATAAACGCGGCCTTTTTTTACGAATGCCAGCGTCTCTTCCCGGGCGGTCATCCCGGAAGGTAAAACGGGGAATATGGGTTTTTTGCTGGTTTTTATTTTTTCATCCAGCAAGTCATAAACGTCAAAGATTTTAAATAATCCGGGTGTTCCGAAGATCACGACCATGGCGTCTATTTCAGTGAATTGGTCGTTCACCGCGTCGATGATCATCCCCAGTTGGTCCGCCGTTCCGGTAGCCAGAAAGTCGATGGGATTGGCCACCGATGACCCCGGAAATAATTTCTCTTTTAATGCGTCGGCATTTTTTCCCGAAAGGGCAGGAACCGCCAGTCCGCCCTGCGACAACTTGTCTGTTAGCATCACCGCCGGCCCGCCGGCATGGGTGATGACAGCAATATTTTTCCCCTGAAAGGGCGGAACCATAAAGACCGAGGCCACACTGATGAGGTCTTCGCGGCCATAGCATCGAACAATGCCCGCTTTTTTAAACAGGGCATCTACGGCAGCATCGGAGCTTGCCAGCGCCCCCGTATGGGATGAAGCGGCACGGCTTCCGGCTTCGGAAGCACCGGCTTTCACCGCTGCGATCCGACAACCTTTCCTGATCAGCGATGCAGCATGTTTCAGCAACAGCTGTGGTTTGTCAATCTTTTCCAGGTAAAGCAGTTTTACTTTGGAGTCCTTTTCAGGATCAAAGTTTTCGTCCATATGTTGCAGGATTTCTTCCACGCCCATTTGGGCGGAATTTCCGACGGAATACACATTGTTGAAAGCAAGCCCGTTGGGGATCCCGGCTTCCATGATGAAGACGGCCGTGGCTCCTGAACCACTGATGAAATCGCAGCCTTTGGGTGTCAGCTTTGGAACGGGAAGGGTGAAAACACCCTGATAATGCGGCGTCAGCACGCCTACGCAATTGGGGCCGATCAGCGAACCGTTCACTTTGTTGACGGACGCAACCATCCGGTCTTCCAGCATTTTTCCTTCCGGACCTTCTTCGCTGAAACCGGCAGACAAAACAATAAAAGCACGGGTCTTTTTATTTTGCGCCAGAAATTCTACGATGTCAGGTGTGTATTTTGCTGCAATCGCAATGATGGCCAGGTCGGTATCGGGCAGATCGGCAGGATCTCGGAAACTTTGAATTCCCTGAACACGGTCTTCTTTCGGATTTAAAACATAAAGATCTCCCCGGAAATTGCCGTCAACAAGATTTTTCAATACTTTGCCACCCGGTTTCTGAATTTCGTTGGAGCCACCCACAACGACTATGCTCCGGGGGTTTATTAACTGTTCTGTAATCATATGGAACGCTCGGTTTTGCCCAACAAAGTTAGAAAATAAAAGGGGGCGCCTTTTCCGTGTGCTGAATTTAGAATTAATTTATGCAAACGATTGAAATCTGATAAACAAGAAGTTACAAAGCTCCTTTGAGACGAGATCAAATTTCAGTGATTCCCTTAGATGAAAAATGTCAGATTCTCGGCTAATCGACAAGGATGGAAAGGGAAATGGCCCCGATTCCGACATGGGTGATGAGTACCGGTGTGACCGAATAGATGAATTCCGGTTTCTTTCCGGTCAGTACTTCCATCTTCCGGGCTACCCAGTGGGCACTTTCCTGATTTTCAGCATGGGTGATGGCATAGCCCCAGATGTTTTTCCCGCGGATGTATTCTGCAGTTTTAGCCATCATCATCTCCAGGCTTTTCTTCACAGACATGGTCTTACCCACTTCTTCCACCAGCCCGCTCTGTGTGATTTCGAGCAACGGTTTCAGGTTGAGCAGACTGCCTGCCAGTCCCTTTCCTTTCGTGATACGTCCGCTTTTGACCAGATATTTCAGCGTTTTCAACAGCGCGAATTGCTTGGTGTTGTGCGCCCACAATGGCAATAAGGCGGCTACATCATCATGACTCATGCCTTTTTCCAGTTCCCGTGCGGCCCGTAAAACCAGGAGCCCTAATGCACCGGAGACTTTCTTGCTGTTGATGACTTCGATCGTCTTCCCGGTATGTTCCGAAACCTTGTTGGCGGCGTTCAGGCTGTTCTGCCAGGTGCCGCTCAGGCGTGCGCTAAGGTTGATCCCGATGATTGAATTATAATGAGTTGCCAGGTAATTATAGCGGTTATAAAAATCTTTGTACGAAGGCTGGGAGGTGGTAGGATACACTGGTGCTTTGTCCAGCCTGGAATAAAACTGTTCCGGTTTGATGGTCACCCCGTCCAGATAATAAGTTTCTCCGAAGTGCACATTCAGAGGGATGACCTGAATCTGGTATTTCTCCAGGATCTCTTTGGGCAGGTCGACAGACGAGTCTGTGAGCAGGGCCACTTTTGATTTCGGGTGTGAAGCCACATCATTCTGCAATACCATATCGTCTACTTTCTGGGCGATGATGGTTCCGGCTTCGGAGAGTTTCTCAAACAATTTCCAGGGCGTGTCGGTATGGATGTGGACCCGGACTTTGGAAGGAGTCCCTGCAATGACCAGCGAATCGCCAAAGTGCTCCACAATGCCAAGGAGTTTGTCTTTACTCAGCGTTTCGCCTTTCAGCAAAGCTTCCGTGCAATAGCGGTAGGTGATGTCATCGTGGCCGATATGGTCGTCGCCGACTTCAATCTCCGCCATCTTCAAAACTTCCACGTTGGGCGTGATACCGGTTTTGAAATATTCCACCATCCCTTCCAAAAAATTGACAAAGCCCTGGGCGCCGGCATCCACGACTTTGGCCTCGCTGAGTTTGTCCATCTTTTTGGTGGTTTCCTTAAGCGAATACTTGGCAATTTTCAAGCTCTCACCCAGAAAATGATGAAAGTTCTGATATTTCTCTTTGGGAGCAGAAATGAAATCCGCCCAGTCCTTGATCACGGATATGATGGTGCCTTCCACCGGATTGGCGATGGCTTCATAAGCATAGCGGACGGCTTTCTTAAACGAAGAAGCAAACCCTTCCATGGAAACGGTTTCCTTGTCCTGCAACTCATTGCTGAAACCAAACAGAAACTGGGCAAAGATGATCCCGGAATTTCCGCGTGCACCGGTTAAGGCTGCATCGGAAATGGAATCGGCCATAATTTTTATGTTCTTGTTTGGTTGTGCAATTTCAATGATCGCCCGCATGGTGGAAGCCATGTTGGTTCCCGTATCGGCATCGGCAACCGGAAAAACATTGATCTTATTCAGGTGATGCTGTGTCTCAAAGATTTTTGAAGCTCCGGCCAGAAAGCTTTGAAACAGGTGATTTCCATCTATCTCGTTCAGATTGCTTACGTTCAATATTCTGTGTTTTGAGAAAAGGAGACAAAAATACACAAAGTTTTGAAGATGTTGTGATAATGTAGAGACGCAAAATTTTGCCCCTCGCCTGTGGCGAGATCATCGCAATGACGGCTTTTTCTTCGGTCTTCAGTCTTCCGGCTTGAGTCTTTTGATTTAAGAACAAGGAACACCGATTTATGATTTAAGATCTGTCCTATTTCCTAAATCTCAAATCGTTAATCGACATTCGATATTCAC
>CAYWBO010000085.1:0-6810 GCA_964456625.1 uncultured Lentimicrobiaceae bacterium
GATCGATCACACCGGCTTCGTACAGGTTTTCGTACACTTCGGTGCGGGCATTGAAGCCATAATCATCTTTGCCGCCTGCAACCTGATTTACAACAACGGAACCTTCCAAACCAGCATTTTCAACAATCTGACGCAACGGTTCTTCTAAAGCACGTTTCACGATGGCAATACCCGTGGTTTCGTCTTCGTTTTCGCCTTTCATTTCGGCCAGTTTTTTGGAAGCACGCAGGAAAGCCACACCCCCGCCTGGGATGATACCTTCTTCGATGGCAGCACGGGTAGCGGCCAGTGCATCCTCAAAACGGTCTTTCTTTTCTTTCATTTCCACTTCGCTGGCAGCACCAACATAAATCACAGCAACACCACCGGCCAGTTTTGCCAGACGTTCCTGCAATTTTTCTTTGTCGTAATCGGAAGTGGTGGTTTCGATCTGAGCTTTGATCTGGTTCACACGGGCGTCGATGTTTTCTTTGGCGCCTTTACCGCTGACGATGGTTGTATTTTCTTTGTCGATGGTAATTTTTTCTGCTTCACCCAACATGTCAAGGTCAGCATCTTCCAGTTTGTAGCCCTTTTCTTCTGAGATCACGGTGCCGCCGGTCAAAACAGCGATATCTTCCAGCATCTCTTTTCTTCTGTCGCCGAATCCGGGCGCTTTCACGGCTACCACTTTCAAGGAACCACGCAAACGGTTCACCACCAAAGTAGCCAAAGCTTCGCCGTCGATATCCTCAGCAATGATCAGCAACGGGCGTCCGGTCTGAACTGATTTTTCGAGAACGGGTAGCAGATCTTTCATCACCGAAATTTTCTTGTCATAAATCAGGATGTAAGGAGATTCATAAACTGACTGCATTTTTTCGGTGTCGGTTACGAAATAAGGAGAGATGTAACCGCGGTCGAACTGCATTCCTTCCACGACATCCACATAGGTTTCAATACCTTTTGCTTCTTCGATGGTGATCACGCCTTCCTGTTTTACCTTGGTCATGGCATCAGCAATCAACTTACCGATGGTCAGGTCATTGTTAGCAGAAATAGAAGCAACCTGTTCGATCTTTTCGTTGGAGTCGCCCACTTCGCGGGTTTGTTCTTTCAGTGATTTGATCACTTCTACAACGGCTTTGTCCACACCGCGTTTCAGATCCATCGGGTTGGCACCGGCAGTCACATTTTTCAAGCCAGTAGTAACAATAGCTTGTGCTAAAACGGTGGCAGTCGTCGTTCCGTCTCCTGCCAGGTCGTTGGTTCTGGAAGCTACTTCCTTCACCATCTGAGCGCCCATATTTTCAACGGGATCTTTTAATTCAATTTCTTTGGCAACGGTAACTCCATCTTTGGTAACCTGCGGTGCGCCAAAAGATTTTTCAATGATTACGTTTCTTCCTTTGGGGCCCAAAGTTACCTTAACGGCATTGGATAAGGCATCCACACCCTTTTTAAGAGCTTCTCGTGCTTCTAAGTTGAATAAAATGTCTTTTGCCATATTTTTAATTTTTTATCTGTTATTATTAATTTTCAATGTTAAATGATTGCTAAAATATCTGATTCGTGCATGATCAGGTATTCTTTGCCGCCGAGGGTAATTTCGGTACCGGCGAATTTTCCGTATAACACCTGATCTCCAGCTTTTACGGTAATTTTGTTGTCTTTGTTTTCATCCGGAATAGCCACAACGGTTCCTTTTTGCGGTTTTTCTTTGGCCGTGTCCGGAATGATGATCCCTGTTGCGGTCACACTTTCGGCCGGAGCAGGTTCAACAACTACTCTGTCTCCCAGTGGCTTAATCATTTGTTTACCTGTTTTCATACTGATTACTGATTTAAATTAATAAACTATCTCTGCCCTGTCACATTTTATGCCAAAGCAGAGAACAAAAAAAAATGTCAGAACGCCTATGACATTCTGACATTTTCTATTTCTTCAAAATCTGCCCTTACTTTTTCTTTCCGTTATCGGGAGTCGTCGTTTTGGCGGCAGGTTGTTGCGTTACCGGGGGAGCCATAAAATTCACTTCCGGTTTCTGGGCGTGTTGAATCTTATTCTGCAATTCGGTATTCTGCTGATTGGCAGTAGTTCCGCTGTTTCTAGGGATAATCATGGTAGCTGTAAGACTTAAAACCAGTAAAGCAATGGCGAGTCCCCAGCTGGCTTTTTCGAGAAAGTCAGCAGTTTGGCGGGCGCCCATAAACTGTGTACCTCCGCTAAAATTAGCAGCCAGTCCGCCACCTTTCGGGTTTTGAACCAAAACAATGAGTCCCAGTAAAACACAGATTACCAAAATCAGGATGGAAATAAAAACGTACATCTTTATGAACTTTAATTTTTTAAGTTGTTTTTTGCCTCTTTAATAAGGCCTGCAAAGTACGCACTTTTTTGGGGAAATTTCAAAATTAATTTTTCGTAAATATGAATGGCCTTTTCGGCGTAACCCTGATCCGCATAAATCTTTGCAAGTGTTTCACTTACAATATTTTCCTGATCCACCACACTTTGTCTGGCCACATCAACCGGATCGTAAAACGTATTTTTAGGTCTGGAGATGGAAGGCGCATTTTGGATAAATTTGTCAATAATCTCCGATTTCGACCCGGCTTTATTCTTTTGAGATTCTGTCTTCTTGGTCTGTTGTTTTTTTCCTTCGATCTCCCGGATCCGCCGTTCGATAATTCGTTTCAGTTCATCCACGGTATAACCGCGGGGATCTCTCAGTTCCTCCGGTTCTTCAGCAACAGGTTCTTCCTTCTTTACCTCAACCGGGCGCTCTTTCCGTACTTCTTCTGTTGCGGCCGCTTCGGTCACCGATTCCTTCACCACTTCGGCAACAGGCTCCCGTTCCTCGTTTACCACCTCTTTCGGGGTTTCCGGTGCAGCTTCCTCATCGGGTAATACGCTTTGTATCAGCGAATCGCCTAAACGATCGATGTGTTTCTTCAGGATGCGCCGGCTTCCGGCGAAAACGGCCGTAGTTTTCAACTCCGAATTATAAGTAACGTTTTTGTCCAGGAAAAGCTTCAGGGTAAGCAATATATGTCCGGTACTGCAATAGGGGAATTCCTTTACAAATGCCGTCAGGTCGGAAAGCGACGCCCCCCGCAAATGATCAGGACTCAGCAAATACTCGGTAAATTGCTCCTTATTCATCTTACAAATTTAACAAAGATTTGATTACCAGTTTACCACTGCTTTATTGAAAATATCCTGGGCAAGATTGGTTGTGATTTGCTTGATCAGGTCGCTTTTAACCTGATCTAAATTCTTGCCGGAAGAGTAATCCTGATATTGTGAAAACTGCTGTTCGAAATTTTTTGTAGGATCCAGTTTATTGACAAATGTGACACTCACCGTGACAGTCAACCGGTTGGAAGCCGCCTGCTGGTTAGCCTGAATAGCTTGCGGCGTAATGGTATAAGCTGTTATTTGACCTGAAAGGGCCAGGTCGCCGTTTTTGGTTACCATCCGCAAGTTAGTCTGGGTGGTAAAAATATCGCGCAATGCATTGGTAAAAGTAGAACTGAGTGATGGCTCAACCAACGCTGAATTATTGGGGAAATAGGCTACGGAAACTGTCTTGGCGCCTGGAGGAATGGATGCTCCGGTAAAAGAATAAATACCACAGGAGTTGAAAAAAAACAAAAATATCGACAACATTCCCATACGGGCAATCCAAATCATTTTACCTTTGAAAAGATTCCTGTAAAAAAAATCGTTTTTATTGAGAATCGACAGTTTCATCATTTTGCTTTTTGCAAAGTTACAAATATTAAGAAATGGTTTTTTCATGGAACCCAAGAACTTAATAGAAGTTAACTGGTTTAAATTCAAGCTTATGAATTCAGGAAACATCTCAGGAAAAGCCTTACTTTTCATCTTTCCCTTGTTAATGTTCGCCACGTCTTGTCACAATTCGCAAAAAAAAGAAAATAAACAACAGCCTGTTACCCCGTTGGCAACTTTTCAGCCCGGAGTAGTGGTGGATAGCGTACTGTGCGCCGCCGACACGTCGGAATCCTACGCATTGTATCTACCTTCGGATTACAATCCCAACAAGGTTTATCCGGTGATTTTCTTTTTCGATGCCCACGCCCGCGGGGCCCTTGTGGTGAAAAAATATAAAAATGTGGCCCAGAGCCTTGGGTTCATTCTGGTGGCTTCCAACAATTCCGAAAACGGACAGCAGACAGATGTGAGCAATAAAATTTTGTACAATTTCATGCAGGACGTGGAACGTAGGTTTTCACTCGACCCACAGCGCATCTACACGTCCGGATTTTCGGGCGGGGCACGCGTGGCTGCAGGTATTGGTCTGTTCAACAAAAGCGTGGCCGGAACCATGGGCCTCGAAGCCGGATTTCCAGGCATCCGCCAGATCCCCGACACCCATCTGACCTATGTCGGCGTGGTGGGAAACCTGGATTTCAACTACCTGGAGATGAAAAATCTGGAAAAACAACTGAACTCGCTGGGGATGAATAACCTGCTGATCGTCTATCCCGGAAAACATGCCCTGCCTCCGGCTGAGATTTTTAAACGGGCGTATGAGTTTTTGATGCTGGAAGCGATGCGGAAATATGTCACCCCCATCAACCAATCCATCATCGACAGTGTGAAAATGAATTATGATAAGATCCGGCTGGAAGCACAGAAAAAACATCATTATTTCCAACAACTGGAAGCGGATCGGGGGATGGTTACAAACCTGAAAGGGCTGGCCGATGTTTCTTCTTATGAGAAAGAGATCCAGCGCCTTTCCGCAAGCAGGGCCTGTCAAAACCAGATCAGACAGCAAACGGCGCTGGATAAAGCGGAATCCGAATTCCAGCAGGAATTTGCCCAGTCTCTGAGTTCAAAGGATGCCGCCTGGTGGAAACACGAAATACAGAGGATCTATCAGAAAAAGAAAACCGTCAGGAGCGAAGCTGCCAAACTGATGAATCAGCGGCTACTGAATTACCTGAGCCTGATGTCGTACCTCTATGCCGACGGCAGCATCAAAAACGGGCAGATGGATGCCACCAAAAAATTCCTGATGATCTATCAGATGGTGGACCCCGGAAACTCAGAGGTCTATCTGATGAAAGCCGAATATTATGCCATCACGGGCCGGGATGCCAAAGTCGTTCCATCCCTCCAGGAAGCCCTGAACCATGGTTTCACCGATGCTTACCGGATCAGGTACAACAAATATTTTCAAAAGCTGAAGTCTGATCCCGGATTTGAAAAGATCCTCAAGGAACTCGATCACAGCAAAAAGACCGATTAAGTTTTTCGTTGAGAAAACATGATTCCTCTTTGATTTGGGCTGCCAATTTGTTATTTTTGGACAGTACAATCCTGTTTTATCCGCAGGATCAAGATTAATAACACCTACTAAACCCAAACAATAAATCATCATGTCACTAAATCCACTCATAACAGCCGAAGACAAGCTGTTACAGGAAAAAGTTCAGGATTTTGTCAAATGGGTACCGCGTCAGCTGTTGCTGGACATGGACGCCGACAAAATCCGATACCCGAAAGAATTTATTCAGGAAGCAGGAAAAAGAAATTTGCTGGGACTGCGGTTCGACAAAAAATGGGGCGGCAGCGCTTTGCCCTGGAGCAGCGAAATGGTGGCCCTGGAGGAAGTCGGCGTGCTGGGCACCTCGCTGGGTTGTCTTTACTCGTTGGTGTCCATCGTCGGCGAAGCCATCCATGTCTTCGGTACCGAGGAACAAAAACAGCGGTTCCTCATTCCCATGCTGAAGGGCGAGATTGGTGTGGCCGAAGGGCTGACGGAACCCCGTGGGGGGTCTGACTTTTTTGCAGCCACCACCACAGCCCGGCGCGAAGGCGACCTGTTTTACCTCAACGGGCAGAAGCGGTTTGTTGTCGGTGCCGAAGGTGCCGATGTCCTGCTGGTTTACGCCATCGTCGAAGGCATCGAAGATCCCAAAAAAGCCATGACCGCTTTCCTGGTGGAACGGGGCCCCGGCGTAAAAGTAGAACATGTTTACGGCCTCATGGGAACCCGCGGCGGCGGCACCGGTAGGCTGGTATTTAAAGATGCTGCCGTGCCTTTGAAAAATGTGCTGGGCGGAGAAGCCGGCATCGGGAACGGAACACGCGTATTTCACCGAATGATGGTGCCCGAAAGGATGACCTCCGCCGGCGGTGCCGTGGGCATGGCACGCGGCGCTTTTGAAGTAGCCGCCCGTTACGCCGACAAACGAAGGGCTTTCGGACAAAAGATCCGCGTTTTTGAAGCCGTCAACGCCAAAGTTTCGGACAGCCTGACACTGCTCGATGCTTCGCGGGCCATCAACTACATGGCGGCAAAAATGGCCGACTCGGATGCCCCGGACGGGCAAATCAGGCGGATGGTCTCCGAAGCCAAGAAATTCTCCACCGAATCGGCCTGGAAAGTGGTGAACCACGCCATGCAGATCATGGGCGGCATCGGTTATACCAACATCTATCCCGTGGAGAAAATGCTGCGCGACGTGCGGCTCATCACCATCTGGACCGGCACCAACGAGATCATGGATCTGGTGATCCAGCATGAATTTTACAAGGATTTTCTGACGCAGCAGCAGAAAAGCCGCGACACCGAAAACGACGCCGAAGGCGCTTACTTTCCGGATGAGAAGATCTATAATGATTGATCCCTGATTTAAAAACCATATAATCGGCGCACGCATCCGCTTGCGCCGTAATGTCTATCGGGTACAGCGCTAAATTTCACTTTCAGCTGTGACTAAAACATGTATTTCAGAGGCCTGAACATGTAACGCACGGTCCTAAACATGTAACGCAGGGTCTGAAACATGT
>CAYWBO010000085.1:6910-11400 GCA_964456625.1 uncultured Lentimicrobiaceae bacterium
GGCAAACCAGATGGAGTTGAAGGCAAACCGTGTGGAGTTGAAGAATATCCCCCGGTAATTTTATAACCCCAGGTGGTTATGCGTCAGCGGAGCCTGGATACGCATCAGCGGAATGTGGTTACGGATCAACTGCAGGTGGCTGAGAGCCAGCGGAGCCTGGTTATCGTTCAACTGCAAACGGGTACGAATCAACTGCAAGTGGCTACAAGTCAGCGGCAGGTGGATTTGCGTTAACGGACAGAAAAAACACTTCTGCCAAACCCCGGGAAAAAAGTAGCGACGCCATGCATGGCGTCGCTACGGTTGTCTTCCCATCTCGTCCGCGTTTAAATAACGCGGATGGATTTATAAGCAGCATTTACAATGCTGCAGTCATTTCTTTTCAATAAAACATCTCAAATTCTTTTCGTAAAAGTATCTTCTTCGTCCGCCTTCCATGCCCTCAGCAGGTGAACCAACTGCTACGCAGACGGAGTCTGGGAGATTCCGGCACAGTGGGCACTTGCCCCAGAATCGTTGTTTTTCTCATAGCCGGCATATCCGCTGGTGACAGGTAGTGTAACGACGCCACGCATGGCGTCGTTACGATTGTCTTCTGACTTCTGTTCCGGGACTTCGCTCCTTACTCAAATCTTTCTATTTTTACATAAAGAAAGAAACTGACCCACTCATGGAAGAACCCAATACTATAAACCGATGGAGCGACAGGGTAAAGATCATGTTGATCTCCTTTGTTGCTGCACTTTTTGCTTACGTGTTGGTGCGATTGCTTTCTGAACTCACCTTGTTGTACTTCAGCTATGATCTTAACATCCAGGCCATCCTGCATTTAAAGAGCATTCAATTCCTCACCCAGTCGGCCAGCCCAGACTGGACCCGCGACAGCATCATCACCATTTACCTTTCCAAGCCCTTCATGAGTTTGCTTCTTGCCCTGGCCGGGATGATCATCTATTCGCTGATCAAGAGGAAAAGCCAGGCATTTTATTTCTTTCTGGTGTGGATGATCATTTTTGCACTGGACAACGCTTTCGGTACCTTTGCACAAAACGGCATTTTCAAAACCGGCACTTATGAAGTGACCGCGTTGATGGATTTCGGCAGTATCATGATGATGGTTTTAGTCATGCTCTCCTTTTATTTCTTGTACCTGTCGGGCGTTGGATTGGGAAAGCTGATCATGCTGAGTCTGCCCGAGGAATACATGAAAAACAAAAGCATCCGGTTTTCTTATTTTCTGATGGCTTATCTGGTTCCCTGGGCCCTGACTTTTTTGATCATCTTTTCCAAAAGTGATGCCGGATCCAGAATTATTTACTTGTTTGGGTTTGTCATTTTAATCCCGGTTCTATGGACTCTCCGGCCTGAACGGGACCTTCATCTGGAACCCTTGCCTCCGCTAATGTTGATTGACGTCATGAGCTCAATATTCTATTTTATAGGAATTTATCTGATGTACACCATGCTCTCGTCCGGGATCAAACTGATGTGAGTTTATCCATTGTAATTATCTGCCACAATTATTGTATCAGACATTGTACGTGTATTAAAAAAAGTTAATTTTAACCTTTCCAAGTCATTAAATAAAAAATAATAACATGAAACAACACTTTACCTTTAAATCGTTTCTGCTTCTTTTGGTTTTCATGCTCAGTATCATTACTGTTGAAGCAAAGGCGAAGAAAAAGACGGTTGCCAAAGAAGACACGCTTAAAGCCAGTGTTTTCAATGGCATGAAATGGCGCGGCATTGGGCCTGCTTTCACCTCCGGACGTATTGCAGACTTTGCCGTTGAACCCGGAAATCCCAGCCATTTTTATGTGGGCGCTGCCGCCGGCGGCATTTGGGTAACCTACGATGACGGAACTACTTTTAAGTCCGTTTTCGATCATGAAGGCGCTTACGCCATCGGCTGTCTGGCCATGGACCCCAACAACCACCATGTGGTTTGGGCCGGAACAGGAGAAAATAACAGCCAGCGTGCCCTGGGTTACGGTAACGGCGTCTGGAAGACCACCGACGACGGGAAAACATGGAAAAATATGGGATTGAAGGATTCCCGACAGATTGGAAAGATTCTGATCGATCCCCGGAATTCAGACGTAGTTTACGTCGCTGCCATGGGCTCTGCCTGGGGACCGGGCGAACAGCGCGGGGTTTTTAAAACCACCGACGGCGGAAAAACCTGGAAGAAAGTTTTATTTATCTCCGAAAATACGGGTGTCAGGAGCCTGTGCTTTGATCCCCGCGATCCCGATGTCCTTTATGCAGGAGCCTTACAAAGGCGCAGAAGATCGTTCACAAAAATCGGCGGCGGCCCGGAATCGGCCTTTTACAAAACCACCGACGGCGGAAAGACCTGGACCAAACTCACCGACGGCATTCCCAATGTGGATAAAGGCGGGATGGCCATTGCCGTTTCTCCTGCCAATCCCGATATTGTCTATGCCATGTTTGAAGCTTCCAACGGAAAAGGCGGATTTTACCGTTCCACAAATCGCGGCGCCTCATTTAAAAAGATGAACGACTATTTCAGCAGCGGACAGTATTACAGCGAAATATATCCGGATCCCGTGGACCCGAACAAAGTATATTCTGTAGACACATACGGAATGGTAACGCTGGACGGAGGCAAAACATGGAAACACATGGGCAATTTCAAACGACATGTGGATGATCACGCTTACTGGATCGATCCAAAAGATACCAAACATATGCTCATTGGTTGCGACGGTGGCGTTTATGAAACCTGGAACAGCAACAAGACCTTTATTTTCAAAAACACGTTGCCTGTTACTCAGTTTTATCACGTTTACGCTGACAACAGTAAACCTTTTTACTGGGTTTACGGCGGCACGCAGGATAACAACAGCCTGGGCGGCCCCTCACGAAATCTGAAAGAAGGGGGTGTTACCAGCGGTGAATGGATCACCACGGTGGGCGGTGACGGATTTTTCCAGGCCGTGGATCCCGACAATCCGGATATCGTTTATGCTTCCTATCAGTACGGAAATATCTACCGTTATGATAAAAAATCAGGCGAACGCCTGAAGATCAAACCCATGCCAAAAAAAGGCGAGAAGACCTTCCGCTGGAACTGGAATGCTCCGTTCATCGTCAGCAGCCACCAACACACGCGGCTGTACATGGGTGCCAACAAACTGTTTGAAAGCGATGACCGGGGTGATACCTGGAAAGAGATCAGCGGCGATCTGACCCGCGACCTGGACCGGAACATGTTCAAGGTGATGGGAAAATACTGGCCTGAAAGTGCCGTAGCCAAAGACGTTTCCACTTCACTTTGGGGAACCATCGTGGCTGTAGCCGAATCACCGGTACAGGAAGGACTTCTGGTGGTAGGAACCGATGACGGGGTGGTTCAGGTGACCGATAACGACGGACAGACCTGGACGAAAACGACGAGTTTCCCGGGTGTACCGGAATACACGTACGTCAGCCATGTAACACCATCGAACTTTGACAAAAATGTCATTTTTGCCTCTTTCGATAACACCAAAAGCAACGACTTCACGCCTTATCTACTGAAAAGTACGGATCAGGGGAAAACGTGGTTCTCCATAGCCGGTGATCTTCCCAAAGAGCCGGTACACACCATCGTTCAGGATCCTGTTAACAAAAACCTGCTTTTCGCCGGGCTTGAATTCGGTTTGTATTTTACGTTGGACGGAGGTCACCATTGGATGAAACTTGGCAGTGGAATGCCGGACATTCAGGTTCCTGACATCTTCATTCAACAGCAAGACAGCGATCTCGTGGCTGCCACCTTCGGACGCGGCATCTACATCATGGATGATTATTCGGCATTGCGTCATCTTACAGCAGAAAAGCTGCATGATTCCAAAGCCATTTTGTTCCCCGTAAGGGATGCGCTCATGTATGTGGAACAGGACGATCGCTACGGAACCGGATCTGCCTTCTTCCAGGCACCCAATCCTCCTTTCGGAGCCACATTTACCTATTATGTTAACGATGTTCCCAAGACACTGAAGGAAATGCGCCTGAAGAAGGAAAAGGAATTGTTCAAGGAAGGCAAACCCATTCCGCAACCCACGGATGAAGAGCTGAACAAAGAGAAGAACGAAACGGGCCCTTATCTTGTATTTACCATCAAATACAAAGACGGTACCGTTGTCAGAAAGCTCTACAAACCTGCTCAGAAAGGCATCAACCGTGTTACCTGGGATCTGAGATATCTGAACCCCGGCCCCGTCAGGTTAAAGAACAAAGAATTCGACCCGATGAACGACGGACAGAGCGGCATGCTGGCATTGCCCGGAGATTATACGGTTGAGATGTCCATGTTCCACGACGGCAAGATGGATCCTCTGGCAGGCCCCGTAAACTTTAAAGCCGTGGTACTGAATAATACAACGCTTCCCGATAAAGACCGGGCTGCCCTGAACGAATTCTTCGGTCAACTTGAGGACCTGTGGCGTGTTACCACCGGTGCCCGTCAGTATCTGAACAAT
>CAYWBO010000086.1:0-11284 GCA_964456625.1 uncultured Lentimicrobiaceae bacterium
AAAAAACCTTAGTTTTGCAGTAAATGACCGTGATGAAATCGCTTAAGGGGAGCAGGGAAAAGGAATACTGGTTGTTGGCATCCGTGTTTCTGAACCTCTTTTTTTCCGTAACCAAGTTATTCTGGGGCTGGCACTTCTCCTCCACAGTGGTAATGGTGGATGGGATTCACAGCATTTCGGATGTTTTTGGTGCTTTTCTGATCTTTATGGCATTGAGGATCTCCGGCCGGAAGTCTCGTCTTTTCCCCTTCGGGCTCAACAAACTGGAAGACATGGCTGCCATCCTGGGCGGACTGGCCATTGTTTTCGCCGGATATGAGATCATCCGCAACGCCTTTTTCGGCCACGGAATCAAATCACCCACCAATATACTGAGCACATTTCTGTTTATTTCCGGGATCATCATACTCGAGTTTTTATTTTATTTCTTCGAAAGAAAAGCCGCCAAACGCCTCGAATCACCTGGTGTAAAAGCGGATGCCGTAAATTGGCTGGGCGACATCGGGACCAGCTTCGTGGTAATGGCCGGGATTCTGGGATACTATTTTAAGATTCCGTATGCAGAAAAGGTCGCCGTAGTGCTTATCGTGGTCATGATCCTTTACAGCGCCTTCGGGATTTTACGGGATGCGTTTCTCACGCTGCTGGATGCTTCCGTCGATGGCCAAACCATACGGAAAGCCCGGCAGGTCATCCGCCGTTTTACAGAAGTCAGTCGCATCGATAAACTTTATATCCGACGTTCAGGAAGCCTGCTGATCGCAGACATTGTCCTGCAAGTCAACCAAAAAAGCATGGAAGAAGCTCATTTGCTGGTGGACAAGATCGAACAAAATCTTTATCACGAAATCCCCAACCTGGACACCGTAACCATTCATTATGAACCCGGACAGAAACATTATTCGATGACGGCCATGTTGCTGGACGATACGAAAAAGAATATTGCCACATCCTTTCATAACACAGCCTGGATCGAGATCAAACAAATCGGTACAGACGGGGAATTGCTCCATACCAATATGGTTCCCAATCCCGTAAACAATCTGGCCAAAGGCAAGGCCATCAGGCTGGCGGCCTGGCTGATAGAGCAAAAAATCGATACGCTGATCTTCGATCCAGAAGATATGGAAGACGATCTGCAAACCCTGTTTAACGCCCTGGGAATTGAGATCAACAGCTCCGGCCCCACAGTTTCGCGTAAGGAGCCCTGATATTTTCGAGTTTAAATAAACATTAATTTTTCCAAAAGCCTTGTTTCCGATCTTATAAATGTCGTATGTTTACGTCTTAAAACATACTGGTATGACTTTCTCAAAAAAAGAAGCTTTTAGCGGTGAATTTCAGGAGCTTGCCGCCTTCACAAAGGTGTTGTCGCATCCGGCCAGGCTGGCGGTTCTGGACTTTCTCGCCCGGCAAAATCAGTGTATCAGCGGTGACATCACCGATGAGATCCCGTTGAGCCGGACCACCGTTTCGCAGCATCTGCAGGAATTAAAAAATGCAGGCTTGCTGAAAGGGACGGTTTCGGGAACACGCGTTTATTACTGTCTTGAAACTGAAAAATTAAAAGAAATGAAAGAAAAACTGCATGCCTTCATGGAAAAACTGGCTTCCAACGAGGCGCAGTGCTCCGTTTAACCTTTAAAATACGTAAAATGAAAATTCTCATACTTTGCACTGGAAACACCTGCCGCAGTCAGATGGCAGAAGGTTTTTTAAAAAATCTGGACCCGAACCTTGAAGTTTATTCAGCCGGTACCGAACCGGGAGAAAGGGTACATCCCAAAGCCATCCTGGTGATGAAAGAAAAAGGGATTAACCTGGGCGATACCGCTCCGAAATCCGTCAACGAGTTCCTTTCAACACCCTTCGATTATGTCATCACCGTCTGTGACGGCGCCCGCGAAAATTGCCCGGTTTTTCTGGGTGAGGTCGCCCACCGCCTGCACATCGGTTTCGACGATCCCGCTGCCGCCACTGGAACGGAAGAAGAAATTATCAATGTTTTCCGCCGGGTGCGGGACGAAATCTTCCGCGATTTTATGACATTCTATTTCGAACACATAAAATAACAACCGTTTATGAAAACAACGCAACGGCTCTCTTTTCTCGACCGCTACCTGACAGTCTGGATCTTTCTGGCCATGCTGGCGGGCGTTTTTTCGGGATACCTATTCCCTGCCATCGCCAGATTCTGGGACAGCATGAGCAGCGGGACCACCAACATTCCCATCGCTGTCGGACTCATCCTGATGATGTACCCGCCCCTGGCAAAAGTCAAATACGAAGACCTCAAAGACGTTTTTTCAAACGTTAAAATTCTTTCGCTCTCACTGATATTAAACTGGATCATCGGGCCGCTTTTAATGTTTTTACTGGCAATTGTATTTCTCCACAATCATCCCGAATATATGACCGGCCTTATCCTCATAGGGCTCGCCCGATGCATTGCCATGGTTATCGTGTGGAACGACCTCGCCGACGGCGATCGCGAATATGCTGCCGGACTGGTGGCTTTTAACAGCATCTTTCAGGTCCTGTTTTTTTCGGTTTATGCCTGGCTTTTCATCACCATCATGCCCCGATGGTTCGGCATGACTTCCTTTCATGTGAACATCACCATGGGTGAAATTGCCCAGACCGTTGCCATCTACCTGGGCATTCCTTTCGTGGCAGGTATCATCTCCCGTTTCGGACTCATAAAACTGAAGGGAAAAGAATGGTATGAAAAGAAATTCATTCCCGTGATCAGTCCCATTACCTTGGTGGCTTTGCTTTTTACCATCGTCGTAATGTTTTCGCTGAAAGGGCAAACCATCGTAAAATTACCGCTTGACGTGCTTCTGATAGCCATTCCGCTGATCTTTTACTTTGTTATCATGTTTGGGATCTCCTTTTTTCTCGGAAAGAAATCCGGTGCCAACTATCCGCAAACTGCTACTATTTCGTTTACATCGGCCAGCAACAATTTCGAACTGGCCATTGCCGTGGCCGTGACTGTTTTCGGGATCAATTCAGGTGAAGCATTCACCGCAGTGATCGGACCTTTGGTAGAAGTTCCGGTGATGATCATGCTGGTAAATGTGGCTTTGAACTGGCATAAAAAATATTTCGACAAGTCGAAGCTGAGGAAAGCCAGAATCTGATAAACATGGTTTGATTTTTCCGTACTTTGCAAGAGTCTGTTTTGCAAAGATGAAAACAAGAGTAAAGCTTTTTATTGTCCTGGCCCTGCTCCTGATGGTGAGTTTTGTCGTTTTTCCGCGACAAAATCCGCAGCCCATTCATTATGTAGACCGGTCCACAGGACAGATCAAAACAGAAAAAGTCGTTTCCGAAACGGCCCTTTACTGGCTTTACAACAATCCGCTGGGAAAGCTTACGCTACAGACTCTGCTGAAAAGAAAGATTGCTTCTGAATTTTACGGATGGCTGATGCACACCCACTGGTCTGCCAGAAAAATTAAGCCTTTCATCAAGACTTATCATATTGATATGAGTCAGTTTCAAAAGCAAAAATATCGGTCCTTTAACGATTTCTTTATCAGGAAGCTCAAACCCGGAATTCGAAAAATTGATACGGCCCGGAACGCGGTTGTCTCGCCGGCAGACGGGAAAGTTTTTGCCTTTCAGAACATCTCGGGGCAAAGTTTTATCGTGAAAGGTTACCTGTTCAACCCGAAAAGCTTTTTGCAGAACGATTCGCTGGCTAAAGTTTATCACGATGGCAGCCTGTTGCTTTTCCGACTTTGCCCTACCGACTATCACCGGTTTCATTTTCCCTTGGACGGGACGCTCTCGAAAGTCACCAAAATTCAGGGCGATTATTATTCCGTCAACCCGATCGCGTTGCGAAAAAGGATCAGCATTTTCTGCGAAAACAAAAGAGAATATCAAACCATC
The DNA here is from genome assembly GCA_964456625.1 of uncultured Lentimicrobiaceae bacterium. Classification (GTDB taxonomy): domain Bacteria; phylum Bacteroidota; class Bacteroidia; order Bacteroidales; family F082; genus Sulfidibacterium. The sequence continues at coordinate 3,904 of CAYWBO010000086.1, forward strand.
GACAGTCCAGCGTTCGGAAATGTGATCATGGCCGAGATTGGAGCCACGATGGTGGGAAGCATCATTCACACTTTTCTGGGAAATGAAGCTGTAAAAGGTGATGAAAGTGGCTATTTCCAGTTCGGAGGTTCCTCCATTATCCTGCTTTTTCAACACGGAAAAATAGAAATCGATCCGGACCTGATCAGGAACACACAAGATCACCTGGAAACCTCCGTCAAGATGGGAGAACATGTTGCCACGAAGCACAATCAGTAAGATTCCTCAATCAACTCCTAATCTGAAAGTTAAAAAATCACAATTCATTTGTTATTTATTTAGAATTATTCTAAATTTGTTGGACGTTCATAAATTCTGTTGAAAAAACCATAAGTTTGAGTTGTTACTTATTAACAAAAACTTGTTTAACTCACTGTTCTACAGTCGTAAGACAGACTAATTTATTTTTTGATTTGCAGGATTGATCACGAGCACGAAATGCTCCAAAATGTCAGTATATGTTTCACATAAAATACACAAGCCATGTTAAATAAGATATCCGGTTTTGCAGATTATCTGCAGAAGTATCAGGAAAGTATTGCCGACCCGGAAAAGTTCTGGGCACAAATCGCAGAAGCCAATTACTGGCATAAAAAATGGGATCAGGTAGTCGATTGGCGTTTTGACGGTCCTGGTGCTCCGGATGTCAAATGGTTTTTAAATGCCAAACTGAACATCACGGAGAACATTTTTGAGCGAAACCTGTTTTTACGAAAAGATCAAACCGCCCTGATCTGGGAGCCCAACGATCCTGCAGAAAAAGAAATCAGGTTAACTTATAGTGAGCTCTTTGACAAGGTAAAACAATTTGCCAATGCCTTGTTGAACCTGGGCGTGAAGAAAGGCGACCGTGTGGCCATTTACCTTCCCATGGTTCCCGAACTGGCCATTGCCATGATGGCCTGTGCCCGGATCGGAGCCATCCATTCCATCATTTTTGCCGGATTCTCATCGACGGCTCTAAGCGACAGGATTGTGGATGCCAGCGCGAAAGTACTGATCACTTCCGACGGCGGATTCCGTGGTAACAAGATCATCCCGCTGAAAGATATTGCTGATGAAGCCCTGAAAAAGAGCCCCAGCATAGAACACGCCATCGTATTAAAACGCACGGGACAGGAAATTTCCATGACACCCGATCGCGACATATGGTGGCGTGATGCCATCAAAGGTATGAGCACAGAAAACAAAGCGGAAGTGATGGATGCCGAAGACATCTTATTTATCCTTTACACTTCCGGCTCCACAGGAAAACCGAAAGGCGTGGTTCATACCACTGCCGGATATATGGTTTACAGCGAGTACACATTCAAAAACGTATTTCAATACAGCGAAGGCGACATGTATTGGTGCACGGCCGACATCGGCTGGGTGACCGGCCATTCCTATATTGTATACGGACCGTTGCTGGCCGGAGCAACCTCCATTATGTTCGAGGGCATTCCGACATTCCCCGATGCAGGCCGCTTTTGGGATGTCGTCGACAAATACAAAGTCAGCCAGATCTACACGGCCCCCACAGCTATTCGTGCGTTAATGGCGCATGGTGACGAATGGGTCGAAAATCATGATTTGAGTTCGTTAAAAGTACTGGGAACCGTAGGAGAACCGATCAATGAAGAAGCCTGGCACTGGTACCACGACCTGGTCGGAAAAGGCCGCTGCCCCATTGTGGATACCTGGTGGCAGACGGAAACCGGCGGCATGTTGATCAGCCCACTGGCGGGGATTACACCTACAAAACCCACCATGGCCACGCTTCCCTTGCCGGGGATTCAACCTACTTTAGTCGATCAGGAAGGGAATGAGATCAAAGGAAATGCCGTACAGGGGATTCTTTGTATCAAATATCCCTGGCCAGGCATGCTCCGCACCACCTGGGGCGATCACCAGCGATGTTATCAGACCTATTTCTCCACTTTTAAAGGACTTTACCTTACGGGAGATGGTGCCAAACGAGACGAAGAAGGATACTACCGCATCATCGGGCGTATCGATGACGTGATCAATGTATCGGGACACCGTATCGGCACCGCCGAAGTGGAAGATGCTATCAATGAACATCCAAAAGTCGTGGAATCCGCAGTAGTCGGTTATCCGCACCCCATCAAAGGGTCCGGGATCTATGCTTATGTGATTACCGAATCACTGTCAGATGAGGAACAGAAAAATATTGAAACCGAGATTCGCGATACCGTAAACAAGCTTATCGGGTCCATCGCCAAACCCGACATCATTCAGCTGGTGAGCGGGCTTCCGAAAACCCGTTCCGGAAAAATCATGCGCCGGATTTTGAGAAAGATCGGTGAAGGAGATGCTACCAACCTGGGAGACATCTCAACACTCCTGGATCCTGATGTGGTGGAAGACATTATTTCAGGCGCCAAGGTAGAAGTGAAACGATAGAAAATCTTGTCATCGTTCCGGAATCTTATAACCTAGTATTGTTCAATCGCTTTAATGTGGTTTGTGTCAATAAATTACCTTTTATTAACTAAAATTTCTGATTATGGAAAACAAATTAGCAAACCCGGCACCCCTAGGACTCATGGGGTTTGGTATGACGACAGTTTTGCTTAACATCAGCAATGCTGGTTTTTTTGTTCTCGGGTCTATGATTCTTGCCATGGGCGTTTTTTATGGTGGCATCGCACAAATTATCGCCGGAATTATGGAATTTAAAAAGGGAAATACGTTCGGATTCACGGCATTTACTTCCTATGGTGCCTTCTGGCTCACACTGGTGGCCTTTATTTTCTTCGCAAAATGGGGTTGGATTCAGGCACCCCCTGAAGCCTTTATAGGTTGGTACCTGTTCTTGTGGGGCGTCTTTACCTTTTTTATGTGGCTCGGAACCTTTGGAAAAAACAGGGCATTGCAAATCGTATTTTTAACCTTGTGGATTTTGTTTTTTCTGCTTGCCATACAACACTGGTTTGATCTTGTATCGGTAGGGAAAATAGCAGGTTTTGAAGGAATTATTTGCGGTGGGTCAGCCATTTACCTGGCAATGGCCGAGATTGTTAACGAAAATTTTGGAAAACCGGTCATGCCGATCGGAGAGATTAATAAAAGCGCTTAGTATTTTCGACAGAACTTTTTGAGAAACATTGTTGGAGTATATGTCTATCAAATAGTCAGCAGCCGGTGGCTCCCGTTCCCTGATGTATATATCTGTACCATGAGAAAAAGACATCTTGCTGCAAGAAGGGAGCCACCGGCTGAAATATTTTAATTAAGGATCTGCCTTTTTGGTCTTATTCTGTTTACTGGTCAAATTAAAACAAAAAATTTTATGCTGCCATCCCTTTTACGATAATATTGATCAGATCGTCAAAATAAGGGCTGTACTCATCGTATTTGTCCTGGAGAAAGAACGGGATCTCCAGCCCTTTTAACACCATAATGAAAACATCCAGCAGCGCATCAATCTTACCACTTTGATCGGCGAAAGTTCCTTCTTCAATCCCTTGTTTTATAATGGTCTTCAGCTGGCCCTTTTCCCAGTTGTCCAGATCTGTCCTGAGATGATCCAGAAATTCAAAATGCTCAAAAAAATCAGCTTTCAGCGTTTCCTGATAATTGGCAGACTGTTTCAGGACTGACATCCTGGTAAGGAGATATTTCTTATACTTTTCGGTTGCTTTCAGTTCGGGATCGGTGACCACCATGGCCAGTTCTTTTTTCAGGTTGTTCAATTCCAGGGCCACCACTTCTGTAAACAGGTCTTCCTTACTTGTAAAGTGATAATACAGAGAGCCTTTGGCTTTATGTGCACTGCGGGCAATTTCATCCATGGATGTTTTATAAAATCCAAAACGGCTGAAAATGCGCGTTGCAACAGTCAGAATTTTCTCTCTGGTTTTGTCCATGTTTCTATTTTGCAAAGGCTTTCAAAAACAAAAATGACTATTTAGTCACGATCGTTCAAATCTAATAATAATTTTTCTTGCTTTCAAAAAATATGGGATTATTAAAAGAAAATTCTATACCTTTGGAAGACAACTGGCTTCAAAACGAGAAAGATAACGCCTTTGATGCTGGAAAAACGTTCTTTATTCATCAAGGTCCTTTCTACTATTTCATACGCTGAGAATGATCATTTCAAACATCAGTTTTCTATGTCAAACTTCTAAAAAACTTAAAATATGAAAAGGATAAAATTGATTATCATGCTGTTCCTGACCACAATGACGGCAGCAAGCTTTGCCCAGTCATCTTCAAGTAAATTTACACTCGGCATTTTTGGCGGTTTAAACATTCCCAGACTAAGCGGCGGCGGCGGTAACGAATTAAGCCGCGATTACACTTCCCGGTCCGGGGAAGCTTTCGGATTTACCTCCAACCTTGATCTGGGGGCAAACTTTTCGTTGCGGACCGATCTTCTCTTTTCCAGCGAAGGAGGAAAACGCAACGGGCTCCAGGCCATCGACGCGGCATCCTTCAACCCGCAGGCTCCCGCCGGAACCTATCTGTATGCTAATTTTAAAAACCAATCGATTTTGAACTATCTTGAACTGCCGGTAATGCTGAAATACTCGTTCCCAGTCAAGTCCTCGAGTTTCTACATCGATTTCGGCCCCTATGTGGGGTATCTGTTAAATGCCAAGCAAAAAACCAGCGGATCAAGCATCGTTTATGCTGACCGGGGCAAAACGACTCCTGTTAGCGTAAATCCACAAACCGGTCAGCCCTATGCGGTTCCCTTTGATGCCACAACGGACGTTACCAGCAGCATCAACAGAATCAACCTTGGGATTACCGGCGGCATCGGTTACGCACAGCATGTGGGCAAAGACGTACTGTTGTTTGATGTCAGGGGAGCCTACGGTTTGACTTATGTACAAAAACATTCCGCTGACGGCACCAGCCATACCGGGAATATGCTGATATCTTTGGGATACGCCGTTCCCCTATAAAGGTCTTAAAGGTTCATGAAAAAACCGGGTTCAAAAAGATCCGGTTTTCTTAATTTCTGCCAGTCAATAACTGACGTTTCTTTCCATGCCAATTTCTGGCCTCAAAACCAAAGTTTCTTTAGCTTTGCGTAAAAATATAAATCATGGTGATTATCGGCATTACAGGAACCCTGGGCGCTGGAAAAGGAACGGTAGTAGATTATCTGGTGAAAGAAAAAAACTTCCGGCATTATTCTGTCAGACAATATCTGATCGACAAAATTAAAAATCAGAGATTGCCGGTGAACCGCGACACCATGACTACCACCGCTAATGCCATACGTAAAGCACATCATCCTGCTTTCATCATCGAAGAACTGTACCGTCAGGCAAAAAAGCAGAAGAACAATGCGATTATCGAAAGCATTCGTACACCGGGAGAGATCGATTTCTTGAGAACCCAGGGAGATTTTTTTCTTTTTGCCCTGGACGCAAAACCCGAAACAAGGTACAAACGCATTCTTTCCAGAGGTTCCGAAACAGACCATGTGGATTATGAGACTTTTCTTTCCAACGAGCAGCGTGAAATGTCAACCTCGGATCCTAACAAACAGAATCTGGGAAAATGCATTCAAATGGCTGATTTCAGAATCAATAATAACGGGGATGTAAAAGCGCTGTACAATGAGATCGATCGGGTCCTGAAAAAAATATCATTTTCCTGATTGTTCCAGTTAAGTGAATTTGTATCAACTACCTGATAAGTCAATAAAATTAAATCCTATGGAAACAGCACAAAATAATTTCATCCAGTTTCTGGGAGCTGCCGGGACAGTCACCGGATCAAAATACCTTATCAATGTGGAGGGATTTCATTTCCTCGTGGATTGCGGGCTTTTCCAAGGGCTGCGGGATTTGCGACGGAAAAACTGGATGGATTTTCCCTTTCCGCCCTCCCACATCGACGCTGTCGTTTTAACCCATGGGCATCTGGATCACATCGGATATTTGCCCAAGCTGGTGCAACAGGGCTTCAACGGACCGATCTATTGCACAGAACCCACTGCCGACCTGGCTGAGATCATCCTGAAGGACAGTGCCAAGTTGCAGGAAGAAGACGCCGAACACGCCAACAAGGAAGGTTATTCGAAGCACAAACCGGCCGTTCCGCTTTACGATCTGAAAGATGTGGAAAAGACGCTACCGCTGCTGAAACCTCAACCGGCTGAAGCATTCATCAGTATGAACGAAAATATCCGTTTCCGCTACCGCAAAAATGCACACATCCCGGGGGCCGCTTTCATAGAAATGGACATCAAGGGCAAACGATTTGTGTTTTCAGGTGATATCGGTCGCCCGGAAGACCCTATGCTCATCCATCGGGAAAGGCCGGAAAGAGCCGACATCCTTTTCACTGAATCCACCTATGGCGACAGAATGCATCCCACAGAAAGCACGGAAGAAATTCTGATACGGATCATTCAAAATACACTTTCCAAAAACGGGCCTCTTTTTGTTTCGAGCTTTGCCGTGGATCGTGCCCAGGACTTTATGTATGTTATCTGGAAGCTGAAAAAGGAAGGTAAAATTCCCAACCTTCCGGTATATCTTGACAGCCCCATGGGGCTGGATGTGAGCAAACTGTTTTTGAAATATCCGGAATGGCTGACCTTGAATCCGCAGATTTTTGAAAGAGTATTCGACAATGTTAAAGTGGTCACTTCCATCAAGGAAACGCTGAAGCTGGCTGGCGACAGAAGTCCGAAAATCGTAATTGCCGGCAGCGGTATGATGAATGGAGGGCGTATCTTACATTATCTGGAAAAACAGCTGGGAAATGCTTCGGCCACTTTTATTTTGCCGGGTTACCAGGCTGAAGGAACGCGTGGACGACAGCTGAGTAACGGCAGCTCTGAAATCAAACTACACGGGAAGTTTTTCCTGGTCAGGGCCACCATCGAGCACATTCACACCATGTCGTCCCATGCCGATCAAAAAGAACTCCTTTCCTGGATGTCACAAATCAAAAACAAACCGGAACAGGTATTCATCGTACACGGGGAGCCGCATGCAGCCGATGCGCTCCGTGTAAAGATCCAGAATGAATTCGGGTGGGATTGCAAAATTCCGGCTTTTATGGAACAGGTCTCCATAGATTTCTGACAGGAAAAAAGATCCGTAAAAAGGCCGCCCCGATATTCGGAACGGCCTTTGAATATATATTAGGTTGATGAATTTTACATCATACCGGGCATTCCGCCGCCCATAGGAGGCATAGCAGGTGCCGGAGCGTTTTCATCTTTGTGCTCGCTCAAAACACATTCGGTCGTCAGCAACATGCCTGCGATAGAAGCGGCGTTTTCCAATGCGATACGTGCCACTTTAGTAGGATCGATCACACCGGCTTCGTACAGGTTTTCGTACACTTCGGTGCGGGCATTGAA
>CAYWBO010000087.1:0-11122 GCA_964456625.1 uncultured Lentimicrobiaceae bacterium
GATAGACCTCTGCGGTTTCCCGAAAGACAGTTACTATTACCTGAAATCGTGGTGGGGAAACCAGCCGGTACTTCATGTTTTTCCGCCCTGGGATCATAAGGGACAAAAAGGGAAGCCGGTGAATGTTACGGTTTACAGCAACTGCGATCAGGTTGAACTGTTCCTGAACCACAAAAGTCTGGGACGCAAAACTATGGTAAAGAATTCGCATCTGGAATGGCGGGTGATTTATGAACCAGGCACATTAATCGCACGCGGTTACAATAAGAGCGGCAAAAAAATCATGACAAAGACCCTGGAGACTCCCGGGAAACCGGCAGCAGTCAAGCTGACTGCGAACCGTTCAACCATAAAAGCGGATGGGCAAGACGTTTCCGTAATCCGGATTCAGATAAATGATGCAAAAGGACAAATGGTCCCCAATGCTGATAACCAGATAACTTTTAACATCAGCGGAGTGGGTAAAATTATCGGAGTGGGAAATGGAAATCCTTCATCCCACGAAAGGGAACAATTTTTTGAAACTGATAATCAGCTTATAATCAAAAACCTAAAAGCCATTCTGGTAAAAGAGAAGAATGGTTATCAAGAAACGTTGCCTAATGTCGATGATTCGGGATGGCCCGACATTGTCAATAACGAGGATGAATACGATATTAAAGCCAATGATTCTTTAAAGACCTGTGTAATCCGGGGCGAATTTGATTTACCTGAATATTCTGATAAAACTGAGCTAACACTCTGGCCAAAAAGTCTTTGTCAGGAAGAATCCCTTTATGTGAACGGCCATCTTATTGCTGAACACATTAAACGTGGAGATCCTGACCATAGCTACAAACTCAGTCATGAGATTCTTAGGAAAGGTAGAAATGTTTACGCCGTAGTAGGAATACCACTCAAACCAAGATATGAATATGATGTCCTCAATACCAATCCGGGCATTGTGCAGGTAAAAACTCCGGCAGGGATATGGACACGCAGTGCATTTAACGGGCTGGCGCAGGTGATTGTTCAGTCAACCAAAAAACCGGGAACAATCATATTGACAGCAACTTCAAAAGGATTATCAACCGGAAAAATAATAATTCATACAGAAAAGGTTTCTTTGCAACCTTCTCTGCCGGCCATGAAAACAGACTACATGAATCAAATTAAATCAAAATAAAATCACGTTAAGATGAAAAATTTAAAATCAAGAATCATTGCATTTGTATTTTTTGCATTTGCAATCATCGCATCCAATCCGGCAAGCGCCTCCGTGATTTCTTTTCAGAAAGAAAATGACGGAGTGCTCTTTAAGCTGAACAAAGGAATTATGAAGGTGAAAATCTGTGAGAACAACCTGGTTGAAGTCAAGTATACCCTTTTTGATGCATTCCCACAGAAAAAGTCGCTGGTTGTGGTCAACAAATGGGCAACCCAGCCGGGATTCAAAGTTTCGCAATCAAACAACGATGTGGTCATCACCACAGGAGATCTGATCATCTCGGTCAACAAGAGCAACAACGGGATCCAATTTTCCGATCTGAAAGGTCATGTGATCCTGAGTGAAGACGGTGCCAACGGAACAACGATGACGCCGGCCACCATCGACAGTATCCAAACCTATAACTGCAGTACGCAGTTCGATTCGCCTGCCGGTGAAGCGCTTTATGGTTTGGGATGCCACCCGACGGATACGCTTTCCATTAACTACAAAGGAAGAAATCAGACGCTGGCCATCATGTACATGACCGGAGCCATTCCCGTGCTGATCTCCAACAGGGGATACGGTTTGATGTGGGATAATTATTCAGCTTCAAAATTCTACGGGACGCTGGACCATAACACAAAATACCAATACGTTTCGGAAAGCGGCAAAATGGTGGATTACTATTTCATGTACGGTCCCGGTCTTGATCGTGTGATCGCATCTTACCGGATCGCCACCGGCGAAGCCCCGATGTTTCCCAAATGGGCTTTCGGCCTTTTCCAGTCGCAGGACCGATACAAAAGTCAGGCCGAAGTTTTGTCCGTCAAAGACAACTACCGCAACCATCATATTCCGGTAGATTGTATTGTTCAGGACTGGTATTACTGGGAACCCGATCATATCGGCTCCAACATAATGTGGCCGGCACGGTATCCCAATCCCAAAGAGATGATCGACGAGCTGCACAAAGCCCATATACACGCCATGATCTCCATCTGGCCTGTGTTCGGGAAAGGTACCGCCAATTACAACGCCATGTTAAAAGCCGGCAACCTGACCACGCTGGACTGGAAAAACGTGGTGACAAACAACTGGGATTATTATTACGATGTTTACAGCAAAAAAGCCCGGACCATGTACTGGAATATGGCAAACAGTCAGTTAATTTCAAAATACGGCTGGGATGCCTGGTGGGTCGATCAGTGTGAACCCGATGTGGGCAATGATCGCATTTACCTGAGAAAAGAATGTCACTTTGCCATGGGAAGGGGCATTGATTATTTCAACACGTATTCGCTGGAGCATACCGTTGGATTGTACAGCAACTGGAGAAAAGACATTCCGAAAAAACGTGCCTTTTTCCTGGTACGCCAGGCTTTCGCCGGACAGCAAAGAAATGCCGCCACCTTATGGTCATCCGATATCACCTGTACCTGGAGATCTTTCAAGAGTCAGGTACCACAGGGCATCAACGCCTGTGCTTCCGGGATCCCTTACTGGACCTCTGATATCGGCGGTTATCACCTAAACTGGGCTGCTCCCGATTGGTCTACACCGGCCAACAGGGAATTGTTTACGCGCTGGTTCCAATTCGGTACCTTCTGCCCCGTTTTCAGAATTCACGGGAAAGGAGAACGTGCATTATATTCCAAAAACTGGGATGCCAAAACAAAGGCCATTCTGCTGAAATACGACAACCTGCGTTACCGTCTGTTGCCTTACATTTATTCTCTGGCCTGGAAAGTAACCCATGACGGTTACACCATGATGCGGTCGCTGGCATTCGATTTTAGGAATGATGCCAACATCAACTCCATTCCTGACGAATATATGTTCGGACCGGCATTTCTGGTAAATCCGGTTACCCACTCCTTAATGAACCAGCCCAAAGTCCGCAAGGTTTATCTGCCGGAAACGGCTACATGGTATGATTTCTGGACCGGGAAAGTATATCAGGGAGGACAAACCATCGAGGCGGCAGCACCTATCCAGACCTTACCTTTGTACATTAAAGCAGGCTCCATTGTGCCGATGGGTCCCTATCTGCAATATGCAACCCAAAAACCTGAGAACCCTATTGAACTCAGGATCTATCCCGGCGCCGACGGAAATTTTGTCCTTTACGAAGACGAGAACAACAACTACGACTACGAAAAGGGTGTCTATGCTACCATCGCATTTCACTGGGATAACCAGACGAAAACACTCACCATCGACGGCCGCAAAGGTCATTTCCCGGGCATGCTGAAGGAAAGGACTTTTAAAATTGTCCTGGTGAACGCCACCAAAGGTGACGGTCTTGGCATCACCAAAAATCCGGATAAAGTCGTCAAATATCTGGGGGCCAAAAAAGTTGTTAAATTATAGTATTGAATGCCTTTTATTTCACAAAACCCGCTTCGGGCGGGTTTTGTGAAATTCGCCCAGAAAAACTTTTCTAAAACCAAAATTTTGCTTAAACTTGGTTCATCAAATCGAATACATCTATTGATTACAAACTAAGAATCTCAAAAATATCTATCATGGCAATAAAAGCTCTAGGAATCAACTACTTTAAAGAAAATGAATTCCCGATCAGCGTTTACAGAGTCTGCCGGAAACGTGGCGTTACCCATGAACACGATCTGACCGAAGAAATGCATTATCACGATTTTGCAGAAATCGTTATCATATTACAGGGAAATGCCCTTCATTATGTGGAAGGAAATGAAATGGTGGTCTCAGCGGGTGATATTTTTGTTTTACAGGGATATCAAAAACATGCGTTTAAAGATGCCAGCAACATCGAACTCGTAAATGTGATGTTCGATATGAAAAGGGTAAAACACATTCTGAATGTGGACACTTTTAAGAAGATTCCGGGTTATAAAGCGCTGTTCATCCTGGAGCCGCGAATCAGAAATAGCCATCAGTCAAAACACATCCTGCGGCTGAGCAGGAAACAACTGGCCCGAGTGGAGTTTATCGTCAACACCATGCATCTGGAGCAGGAAATGGAAGAAATCGGGCATAAGACGATTATCAAAGACAAACTGGAAGAACTGATTATTTATCTGTCGAGAGAATACAGCAAGTCAAATGCTAAAGAAGCCATTGCGTTGTTGCGCATCAGTTCTATCATCGATTATATGGAGTCGAATTACAAAGAAGAACTTGATTTAAACCAGCTGGCAGATATCTCCTGCATGTCTGTGAGGAATTTCCAGCGGATCTTCAAAAAAGCCACCGGGCAATCACCCATCGATTATCTGATTCAGATCCGCTTGCAGAAAGCAAAGTCGCTCTTGAGGGAAACTTTAATGCCCATCTCGGAAATTGCCATGGAAACAGGCTTCAAGGACAACAACTATTTCTCAAGAGAATTTAAAAAAGTGTTGGGAGCTCCTCCTTCGCTTTATAGAATGCGGTTTAAAGAAGAGTTGCAACCGGATCTAGCGGAATTCTAAACTATTATTATGAGAAACGAAAGCAGAAGTCCCAACACATTTTCTTAATTCGTTTTATTCGTTTTTAATAGATTTTCCATTTCTTCCAACGTCTTGCCTTTGGTTTCTGGTACGAACTTCCACATAAACAGTGCAGCAATCAAGCTCATAATCCCGTAAACCCAGTAGCTGAAACCATGATCAAACAACCGGGTCAGATAACTGCTCTTATCCATCATCGGAAAAGTCCATGAAACAAGATAATTTGAAATCCACTGGGCAGCCACCGCCATGGCCATGGCTTTACCTCTGATTCGGTTCGGAAAGATCTCCGACAATAATACCCAGGCAACCGGGCCCCAACTGACGGCAAAACTGGCCACATATCCCAAAATAAAGATCAGGGCTACTACGCCCACATGGTGGAAATAAAATGAGGTACCCAGCCCGAACATGAAGAATGCCATGGCCAAAGCACCGAAAATCTGGAGTGGCTTCCGGCCGAACTTATCGACAGTCAGAATGGCCAACACCGTAAACGACAGGTTGATGATCCCGACAACAATGGTTTCTAAAAGCGCACCGTTGGTACCGGATCCCATGTTCTTGAAAATTTCAGGAGCATAATAAAGCACAACATTAATGCCCACAAACTGCTGGAATACAGAGATCAAAATCCCAATCACCACAATACCCACTCCGTAAGAAAACAATTTACCGGATTTATTGAATACCGTAGATTTGATTTCTTCCAGCACTTCTTTTGCCTTAATGGAACCATTGATCTGGTTCAGAATTTTCAATGCCGATTCGGGTTTGTTCTGTAAAACCAGATATCGCGGGCTCTCCGGAACAAAAAACAGGAGCACCAGAAAAAGAATGGCAGGAATTGATTCCGAACCAAACATCAAGCGCCATCCGGTTGAATTCAACCAGGCATTATTACCGTTATGACTGTAGGCGATGAAATAATTTACAAAATAAACCACAAGCATCCCGAAAATAATCGCAAACTGATTCCAGGAAACCAGCCGCCCACGAATGTTTGCCGGGGCAACCTCCGCGATGTACATGGGAGAAAGCATGGATGCCAGTCCCACACCGATCCCTCCGATGATCCGGTAAATGACAAACATGGACATGTAGGTATAATTTGCCTGTCCGATGGGAACGATAAACATCTCAGGCATAGCCGATCCGATAGCGCTTATCAAAAACAAGGCGGCAGCAAGAATTAAACCTTTCTTCCGCCCCAGTTTCTGACTTATTACCCCACCGAAGAGGCCGCCAATAATACAACCGATCAGGGCACTGGAAACAATATATCCCAGCATGGCATTGGATCCTGCCTCCGATAATCCACGGGGTTCGACAAAAAAGTGATTCAAAGAACTTACCGTGCCCGAGATAACGGCCGTATCATACCCGAACAACAGGCCACCAATGGCAGCCACCAATGTCAGCCCGGTCAAATACAGACGGCTTCCGGATTCACTAGATTTTATCATCATTTTTTAGATTAGATTGTACTATCGGCCAACATCCGTTTCAGAGGTATTTTAAAGAGATTTGAAAATCAACGCTTCATAAAGTTCCTGTTTTCCGGAGATCTGTTTCGGTTCGCCATTTTTAAGTGCATATTCCCGCAGGTCTTCCAGCGTCAGCTCGCCTTTTTCAAAAGCGGAACCGGTTCCGGAATCGAAGGAGCAATATCTTTGTTCACGAAGTTTTTTATAATCTGTTGTATGTAATATTTCGTCTGCAACGATCAAAGCCCGGGCAAAAACATCCATTCCTGTGATATGGGCAATAAAAAGATCTTCCAGATCGGTAGAATTACGGCGCGTTTTGGCGTCAAAGTTCATTCCACCACTTGTCAGTCCGCCGGCTTCCAGAATAACGAGCATGGCTTCCACTGCTTCATAAAGATTCACAGGAAACTGATCGGTATCCCATCCGTTTTGATAATCACCGCGGTTGGCATCGATACTGCCCAACAGCCCTTCGTTAGCTGCCATCTGCAATTCGTGCTGGAAAGTATGACCTGCCAGGGTGGCATGGTTCACTTCGATATTCAATTTAAAATCTTTGTCCAGGCCGTATTTGCGTAGGAATCCGATCACGGTAGAGACATCATAATCATACTGATGTTTGGTGGGCTCCATAGGTTTAGGCTCAATCAGGAAAGTTCCTTTGAACCCGTTTTTTCTGCCATAATCTCGGGCCATCGTCAGAAATTTTGCAAGGTGGTCGAGTTCTCTTTTGGTATTTGTATTCAATAACGACATATAACCCTCGCGTCCGCCCCAGAATACATAGTTCTGTCCACCCAGTTCAATGGTGGCGTCAATGGCATTTTTCACCTGTGATGCCGCCCAGGTCAACGTATGGAAATCAGGATTTGTTGCCGCTCCGTTCATATAGCGTTTATGCCCGAAAACATTGGCTGTTCCCCAGAGCAATTTCACACCGGAGGCTTCCTGTTTTTCCTTGGCATACTGTACAATGGCTTGGAGTCTTTTCTCCGATTCGGGAATGCTATCGGCTTCTTCGACCAAATCATAATCGTGAAAACAATAATACGGGACGCCCAGCTTCGTAATAAATTCGAATGCCGCGTCCATCTTTTCTTTGGCATTGCCGATGGGATCTTTTCCCTGAGCCCAGGGGAAGGTTTTGGTATCTTCGCCAAACGGGTCTTTGCCACCGGCACCGAACGTGTGCCAGTACGCCACCGCAAACCTTAAATGATCTTTTAATGATTTTCCTGCTACAATTCTGTTTTCATCGTAATACTTAAAAGCAAGGGTGTTATCCGATTCCTTTCCTTCAAATTTAATTTTCCCGATTCCTGGGAAAAATTCACGATCTCCTTTTAAAACATTCATAATTACTTTTTTTACACTATTTCAAGCCAACGCTTGTAAATTTCTAAATATTTTTGAGTTAACTTTTCATCCGGATATATTTTATCCAGCAGCCTCAATCCCGAAAAGGCTTCTTCAGGACTTTTATAATAATGAATTCCCATGCCGGCACCTCGGGCAGCTCCCTGAGCGCCATCGGTGTCAAACAATTCAATAACAGCACCGGATAGGGATGCCAGTGCTGTGGTAAATACTTCACTCAGGAAAAGATTAGCATAACCGGCCCTGATTTTATCCGTCTGAATTCCTGTTTGTTGCAAAATATCGATCCCGTAATAAAAAGCAAACACAACGCCTTCCAGCGCAGCACGTACCAGATGTTTTTTATTATGAATGTTGAAATTGATATTGCTGACCATGCCGCCCCCGTTCCTGTTCTGCAGCATCCTTTCGGCTCCGTTTCCAAACGGGCGAACCAACAAGCCTTCAGCACCCACAGGTACCTCGGCAGACATTTTATTCATCATTTCATAGTCGCTGGCCCCAATGAGGTTTTTGATCCATGCGTATTGTATGCCCACCCCGTTGATGCATAACAAAACACCATTGCTCGGGGCAGCCTGTGTATTATTAACATGCAGAAATGTGTTGACCCTTGAAAGAGGATCAAACCGGGCTTGATCGCTGACGCCGAAAATCACTCCCGAAGTGCCTGCTGTAGCGGCTACTTCACCCGGTTTCAGAACATTTAAGGAAAATGCATTGTTGGGTTGATCACCCGAACGGTAACTCACCACAACATCTGTATGCAAATTCAATTTTGTAGCCGCCTCTGCTGTGAGTTTTCCCTGAACAGAAAAAGTCGGAACGATATCGGGGATCATTTCCTCATCCAAACCATAGTAATCTAACAGAAATTTTGCCGGGCCATTTTCCCGGAAATCCCATAAAATGGCTTCTGAAAGTCCTGATGCCGTGGTGTTGATGTTACCGGTAAGCTTCATGGCAATATAGTCTCCCGGCAGCATGATCTTGTAAATCTTCCGGTAGGTTTCAGGCTCATTTTCTTTGACCCATTTCAACTTTGACGCGGTAAAATTTCCCGGAGAATTCAATAGTGAACCCAGGCACTTTTCTTTTCCAAGATCACCAAATGCCTGCGCTCCATATTGCACCGCCCGGCTGTCACACCAGATGATGGCCGGTCGGAGTATCTGTCTGTTTTTATCGATCAGCACCAGCCCGTGCATCTGATAGGTTATCCCTATTGCACTGACATGTTGAGAGTTAATTCCTGATTTTGAAAATAGTTCCCGGGTCGCTTTGATCAGATGTTGCCACCAGTCCTCCGGATTTTGCTCTGCCCATCCAGCCTTGGGAGCTTCTATCTTCATCTCACTTTTCGGATAATTTGCCTGTGCTATCGCTTTACCCGTTTCGGCATCTAACAGACTCGCCTTAATAGATGAACTCCCAATATCATACCCAATAAAATACATCTATATTTTTGAAACAAAATTAAACCCCATAGCAAGTTTTTACATTTAATATCTGGACAAGAAACTGTATTATCTGGCCATTTCTATCGTTTTCGGTACGAAAAATCTCAAAACGCTTTTTAAACTTTTAATCTTATTGAAATAACTCTTTTTTAATTTATAGGCTAAATCGTTCTAACTAATCGCTACTATATCTTGTTGTCCAGGTTATTAATTCATCATAAAAATAATATTTTTTCTACGATTTTGTCTTCCGGCATGAAAAATCTTTAACAGAGAGTAACCTTTTAGAACTTTCAAATTTCTATAAAAATTAAATGACAAGATGGTTCTAAGGATTGAGATTTCAGCCATCCAAAAAAAGGGCTTGATAACAAAGCCGAATGACCGATTTGGACAGAGCAAACGAATCGCCTTAAGAGCTTATTACTTCGTAGGATAGTAAATTTTAAGAACCTACATGGAATCTCCAATTTTATAAATATCATGGCCATATCCTTCAACAAAATTAGAGCCTGGGGGCATCTCAATCCCCTTCTACCTTACCTTTCAAACTTAAAACCTTCAAATTTCAAATTTCCAGATAATCCTAACCATCATTTTGAACAATTTTTACATTTGATAGTTAAATCAAAAAGTCCCATGTCCGGGACATAGAAAAAAGCAGATGAAAAAAAAGTTAATGATTTTCCTGCCGATGTTGTTCACAGCCATGCTGTTATCACAGACAATGTTTGCACAATATAAAATTCAGCCTAAGATGAAATGGTGGTATGCCGACCGCTTTGGGATGTTTATTCATTTCGGTTCTTATTCTTATCTGGGGCACGGGGAATGGGCTTTTGCCATTGAAAAATGGAACAAAAAAGACTATCAAACCGAGGTTTCGGCCAAATTTGATCCGGTAAATTTTGATGCCGGGAAAATTGCCCGGCTTGCCAAAAGAGCCGGAATGAAATACCTCGTCATCACCGCCAAGCACCACGAAGGTTTTTGCATGTGGCCCACCAAGGTCAAAAGCTTTACGGATTATACCGGGAAGAAAATTTATGACCTCAAAGATTATACAAAATTCGGGAAACGGGATATTTTGAAAGAACTCGCAGACTCCTGCAGAGCGGAAGGCATCAAATTCTGTCTGTACTATTCCATCCTGGATTGGGGTGATCCGACACAAACCATTTACCAGCACAACTTTTCCAAGATGGTTTCTTTCAAAGCCCGGGAACAGTACATTAAAAATATGAAAAAACAGCTCAAAGAGCTGATAACGAGATATCATCCGGCCGTACTCTGGTTCGACGGCGACTGGACCTTTAACGGGGGCAAACCGACTTTAACAAAGTGGTGGACAAAATCCGATGGCGAAGCGCTTTATGCCTATTTAATGAAGTTAGATCCCAATTTAATAGTTAATAACCGGGTTTGCAGGGGTTTCGGTCTGGGAGATTTTACTTCTCCGGAACAAAGGGTACCTCCGGCTCCGATGAAAAGACCCTGGGAAACATGCCTGACCATGAACCACTCCTGGGGTTATGATTCCCGGGATTCAAGTTTTAAATCGACAAAAGATCTTATTCACAAGCTTGCCACTATTGCATCTCGAGACGGAAACTTTCTTTTAAATATCGGGCCAAAAGGAGATGGAACCGTGCCATCGCACGAAGTGGCCATATTAGACAGTATTGGCAACTGGATGGATGTTTACGGTGAAAGCATCTACGGCACCACAAGAAGCCCTTTTAAAACTCAGCCGAAATGGGGCGTGTTTACAAAGAAAGAAGGAAATCTTTATGCTCAGGTTTTTAACTGGCCTTCAGATGGGATATTGAAAATTCCGGCCATTAAAAATCAAATCAAAAAGGTCTATTTGATGAATAATCCTTCTGAACCATTACATTACGCTGTAACAAAAGAAGGAATTAGGATATCCGTTCCGGCAAAGGCTCCCAATGCGGATAATTCCGTAATAGTGATTGATGTAGCAGGGTTACCGTCTGCACCTGCAAATTAAATTCAGACAAGTCGAAACCTTTGCAAAACATGAAAGGATTGTCATTCTGAATGGAATGAAGAATCTGTAATTGATTTTAAATAATGTATTTATAGATCCCTCGCTATGCTCAGGATGACAAAAGG
>CAYWBO010000088.1:0-10960 GCA_964456625.1 uncultured Lentimicrobiaceae bacterium
TTGAACCATATTGAACCACATTGAACAAGCTTGAACCACCTTGAGCTTTTGAACTCCTTTAAACAGCCCCCTAACTGGCGCAAGCATTTGCTTGTGCCTTAGTTTCCTTAGTTCTATTTAATTACAAAGCAGAATATTTTCTAAATTTACAAAGGAAAACTAACTGTTTTGAGCAGAAAATATAAATTCAGGGACCCGGAAAGCCTTTATTTCATAAGCTTTGCTACTGTTTACTGGATTGATGTATTTATTCGTAATGAATACAAGGACATCCTGCTTGAAAGTTAGGAGTACTGTCAAAAAGAAAAAGGGTTGGATATTCATGCCTGGGTCGTTATGTCGAGTCATGTACATATGATCATCGGCAGCCAAACCCATGCATTGGAGAATATTGTCAGGGATATGAAGCGGCATACTTCGGTGAAACTGAAGAAAGCAATAGAAGAAAATGTACAGGAAAGCAGACGGGAATGGATGTTGCGAATGATGGAACAGGCGGGGAATGAAAACAGTAACCATAAGAATTTTCAGTTCTGGCAGCAGCATAATAAGCCCATTGAGTTATACGACAATAAAATAATGGATCAAAAACCGGATTACCTGCATAACAATCCGGTTGTTGCCGGGATTGTTGACAGGCCGGAAGATTATATTTATAGTAGTGCAAGAGATTATTGCGGAATGAAAGGGCTGATTGATATTGAAATAATTGAGTGAATATATTGGCACAAGTGAATACTTGCGCCAGGGGGGGATGCATAAGTAAACATAACGCAGAGATATTGCGTCTCTGCCTGCCTGATCATTTTATAGCCAAAAGAGAAATCAGATGAAAAACTTAAGAATTATTTCCGTACTGTTTGTGGCCGTCATGCTGCTGGGTTGCAACAACCGGCAGACTAAAAGCCATGTCCCTGACATCAGCAAGGCACAGACGGCATTTTACAAAGAGGTTTTCAGCAATTTAAAACAACATCTCCGGCAAGATGACGGAAAACTCTGGGGGCGTCCGCTTTACGGCCCCATTCTGTTGGTGGATCCTCAAACACGGGCTCTCGTTGCCAACGAAAAAGACAACAAGGGTCTGCTGTTACCCAAAGGAGGCGTGTACATCGGATATTTGCCCAAAGAGATCAACATATCCAATACAGCACTGAACTGGGAAGGAAAACGCTGGACCATGGTGATGCTGCCCCTGCCGCAGGATCAGCATGCACGACTCAATCTGCTGACACACGAACTGTTTCACCGGATCCAGCCGGTGTTGGGTTTTACCGGCATGAACAACATGGCCGGAAACCACCTGGACGAACTCAATGCCAGGATCTATTTAAAGCTGGAGCTGGAAGCCCTTAAAAAGGCCTTGACGGCCAACAATGACATCGACAGAAATAAAGACCTGCGGGATGCCCTGCTGTTCCGGAGTTACAGAGACGCCCTGTATCCGGGCGAAAAAGAGGAAGAAAATGCCCTGGAGATCAACGAGGGACTGGCGGAATACACAGGCTCTATATTAAGCGGCCGCACGGACCATCAACTGCGGGTACATTACATCGACCGGATCGACCAATTCTATGGCAATCCCACCTTCGTGCGGTCTTTTGCCTATGTTACGATTCCGGTTTACGGATATTTCATGAAGCAGGAAAATCCCGGATGGAACAAAGAAATCTCAGTAAAGACGAACCTGACGGATTTCATGATGAAATTCTTCCGAGTCACAGTGCCTGAAGATTTACGCGATGCCGTGAACAGCATCAAAAACAATTATGGTTTTGATGCCATCTCCCGGTTTGAGATTAGCCGCGACAACGAACACAAAAAGCGGATCGCAGCCTATGAAGTACGCTTTCAGAAAAATCCGACCCTGACCCTCCGTTTCGTGAAAATGAACATACGCTTTGACCCGAGGAATATCATGCCCTTCAAAGACATCGGAACAGTGTACCCGAATATGAGGATCTCCGACACCTGGGGCATCCTGAATGTGGAAAAAGGCGCGTTGTTAAGCAAGAACTGGGACTTTGTGAAAGTCTCAAAGCCGAATACTATCACCGACAGCCTGGTGCAGGGCGAGGGTTGGAAGCTGACTTTGAACCCAGGATGGGAAGTCGTACAAAGCGGAGAGAATTATCTTTTAAAGCAGAAATAAAAGGAGTTTGAATAAACAGGAAGCATAAATAATCAAATGCAAAGGCGTGAAAAATTCTCTTAGAGACGCTCAACATACCTGTAGAGACGCAAGATCTCGTAGAGACACAAAATCTTGCGTCTCTACAGGAACACAATAAAGAAGAAATCATTCTAATGCCGGATAAATTCAAAAATAAATATCGCATTCAGACAACCCGGTTACAAAACTGGGATTATGGGCGCAACGGCACCTATCTCGTAACCTTATGCACCCAGGACAGAGAATGGTACTTCGGAGAGGTGATACATGGTGAAATGAAATTATCCGAAACAGGCAAAATAGCCATGAAATGCTGGCAGGAAATCCCCGATCATTTTCCTTTTGTGAAGCTGGATGCCTTCATCATCATGCCGGATCATATTCACGGAATCGTGGTGATCAACAAATCGCCCGCAGAGACGCAAAATCTTGCGTCTCTATCAAAATCTATTTCCGGTCCAAAAAATAAATTTGGCCCGCAATCAAAAAATCTGGCCTCGGTGATCCGTGGTTTTAAAACCGGGGTGACCCTGTATGCCCAAAGTCATGACATCGGTTTTGCCTGGCAACCCCGTTATCACGATCAAATTATCCGGAACAGTGCGGTTTTAAGAAGTATGCGGAAATATATTATAAACAATCCCAAAAGATGGGAAAATGGAAAATCTTATGAATAAAACCGATTTACAACATATCCCGACCCGGGAGCTGGTGCCGGGGTTTCACGGCAAATTCGTTCATACCGAAAACATGACACTGGTGTACTGGGATGTGGAAGCAGGCGCCGCTTTGCCGGAACATGAACACATGCACGAACAGGTAACCCACCTGACGGAAGGCGAATTTGAAATGACCGTGGCAGGCGAAACCAGTATTCTGAAAGCGGGGTCGGTGGTGGTGATCCCTTCAGACGTAACTCACTCGGGCCGGGCCATCACGAAATGCAAAATCACGGATGTATTTTTTCCTGTCAGGGAAGATTACAAGTGAAAGTGCGCTAAAATTCATAAAGTGAACTAAAGTGGCTTAAGTTCAGCGTGCACCGGGCTTATCCGGTGATGGGGATGGTGCTGATTACAGCCATCGCTTACTCAGGTCAGAAGTTCTACGACATCCCGTATGGAAGGTGCTCACCAGGCGATTTCTGACACAAAAATTCAAGGCGTAAAATGCTGTCAAATTGAAAAAAGATGGTCTTTCGCATTGTTATTATTCCTACCTTTATAGAGTTGCTACAACATTTTAAAGGCTGAGAAACAATGGACAACTACGACAAGCTGAAGATCGTCATGAATTTCATTCATGCCTACAACGACCTTGACATAGACAGAATGCTCCGGGACATTCATGAGGATGTACAATTCGAAAATGTCACAAACGGAAAGACAGATTTGTCCATCCGGGGGATCGATGCATTTGAGAAACAGGCAAAGACTGACGCCGGTTTTTTCAAAACACGTGATGAAAAGATCTTAAAGATCTGCTTCATCGGCGACATCGTTGAATTGACGGTTGATTTCTACGGAATACTGGCCAGGGATATGTCAGAAGAACTCAAAGCAGGTAACGCATTACAGGTTGTAGGGAAATCCATCTTCAGTTTTCAGGACGACAAGATCATAAGTATAAAAGATAGCCGTGACTGAGATAATGCCACGGCAGTATCACAATATTAAACAAAAGACTTACGACCATGAAAAACATCGCATTGTTCCTTGTTGCAGGATTGCTGTTGGTATCCTGCAACAGAGTAACACGGCAGGACCAAGCGGCCATGCATCAGGAAACCATTACCCAGGCACCGCGTGACGGCATGTTCATCCACATCACGGAAAGTTACAACGACCCGCACCGGGTCCTGATGCCCATGAAAATGGCTGTTTTGCTGGCCAAAGACCACGATGTCCTGGTTTATATGGACATCCATGCCGTGGAACTGTTGGTGAAGGGGGCCAAGGACCTGAAATTTGCTGATTTCGAATCGTTCCGGACTTACCTGAAAGAGCTCACCGATATGAACGTAGGGGTTTATGCCTGCCCGACCTGTCTGAAAATAGCGGGTTTCACACCCAAAGACCTCATAGACGGCGTGCAGATCGCACAGAAGGATAAGTTTTTTAATTTCACCAAAGGAAAAATTATCACGCTGGATTATTAAAAAATCCCCGCGATCGCCTGCTTGCTTCCCAAGGCATGAAAAACCGCTGCAGAGAAGCAACTATACTAAATCACTTAAACCTTAAGGACAAACGGAAATGAGATTATATGTCTGAAAAACTGAAAAAAACAGCGTTGAAAGACGGAAAAATAAACTGGAAATACAGAAGCGTTCTGGCCCTGCTGGCAGGGCTGATCTTTGTTGCCACTTTGTATATCATCAACTACCTGACCGGTGAGGAAAACCTCAATCTGTATCAACTGCTTCTCGAAGGCATTATTTTTATCGTGGTTTACTGGTTTGGCATTTTTTATTTTACGGATTACATTCCACGGCTTAAAAACAATATTACTCCCGCCTTACTGCAGGAGGAAGTGATCGAACGCGAGGGGCCTGCCAATCTGCG
This sequence comes from uncultured Lentimicrobiaceae bacterium, assembly GCA_964456625.1. Lineage (GTDB taxonomy): Bacteria > Bacteroidota > Bacteroidia > Bacteroidales > F082 > Sulfidibacterium. The sequence continues at coordinate 4,738 of CAYWBO010000088.1, forward strand.
CCGTGGTATAGAATGGGTTGGCGGCAAGCTGTTCCTGACCAACAAACGGCTCGTCTTTAAATCGCATAAGCTCAACATCCAAAAAGGACAAACCAACCTTGCGCTGGATAAAATTGAAAATATCCATAAAAAGACAGCGTTTCCTTTTCTCAAAAACCGTGTTAATATCCTCATGCGTGAGGGAAAGAAGTATCATTTTATCATAACCGGGTGCGAAGAATGGATCGAAAAGCTGCACGAAAAGAAATAAATCATAATTTCACTTCACCGCCGGCTGCATATCCACCACGGTTTAAAATAATAAATTTGCATTTTAGTTGAGAACGATAAAAATTCCTCTGGATGAGATTAGATATTAGAGAAGCGCGTTTAGAAGATACCGGATTCGTAACTGAATTAACATGGCAAATGGGCTATAAGACAACCGATGAGAAGATCCAACAGCGATTGACAGAAATTGCAGGTTTTTCAGATCAGTGTTTTTTTGTGGCTGAAAAAGGTAAGAAAGTCATCGGATGGATCCATGCCTTCAGAACCTTACGGATGGAGTCGGGCTCCTTTGTCGAAATCGGCGGACTGGTGGTTGATGAAGATCACTTTGGAAAAGGAGCCGGAAAAGCTTTGATCGATAAAGTGGTGGAGTGGACCCTGGAGAAGGGCGAAAAGAAAGTCCGGGTGAGGTGCAGCAGTATTCGGGGGGAAGCACACAGGTTCTATGAAAAGCAAGGCTTTAAAGCGATCAAAGAACAAAAGGTGTTCGACAGGCTGACAGGCTGAGAGACCTGATTTTTTTATTAATCAACCAACTCCATGTTCAAATCTCCGGTAATTAAAATTAACGAACAAGGTTTCGACATCCTAAAAAACCATCAAACGGAACGGCATTTAGAATTTGATAAAATCCTGAAATTTTGAATTCATCAGGTCATTTTCACTGCAAAAAGTAACTATGGAACCGCTATTCTTTTCAAACCCCTCGGAATTCAGAAAGTGGCTTGAGGCAAACCATGATAAGGAGCATGAACTGGTGGTCGGATTTTACAAGGTGAAAAGCGGCAAACCCAGCATGACCTGGTCGCAATCAGTAGACGAAGCGCTTTGCTATGGATGGATCGACGGTATCCGCAGATCTATCGACGAAGAAAGTTACTGCATCCGCTTTACACCACGAAACCCTTCCAGCAACTGGAGCGCCATCAACATCAGCAAAGTTAACAAGCTCAAAAAGCTTGGATTGATGAAACCTGCCGGATTAAAAGCATTCAGCTTTCGCAAGGAAGACAGATCCGGTGTTTATAGTTTTGAAAACCGCCCCAAAAAACTGCCACCTGATTTTGAAGAAAAGTTCAAAGAAAACAAAACGGCCTGGGATTTTTTCAAAAAACAAGCTCCCTCCTACCAAAGGACAACCCTATACTGGATTCTGTCTGCCAAGCAGGAGAAAACAAAATGGTTCCGGCTCGAAAAGCTCATCAGAGGAAGCGAGCAACAAACCCGCATCTGGTAAAGACAGAACCCCGCATCTCATCTTGATTTGTTTAAATTTTTTTGTAATTTTCGACACCAAAGAAACCGTTTAAAACAATTAAGAAAATTATCACATCAAATTATTTATCAAAAACAACATCATTATGGAACAGACCGAGGAATTATCACAGGTTAAAGAAGAATTAGTATTTAACGATGAAATTAAAGGCCATTTAAAGGAAACGGCCAAGTGGGGCACATTTTTGGCCATCATGGGATATATCAGTGTGGGGCTGATGACGCTGGTGTCACTCGTTTTGCTGGCCGTCAGGTCTACTCTGACATCTTTTGACAGGACCGGATTTCTGGGAAAGCACCCGTATTTTTATCTCATCTATCTTGTGGCGGCCCTTATTTATTTCTTCCCCGTCCACCTCTTGTACAAATTTTCTTCCAGGGCACAAAAAGGCCTGAAATTCAATGACCAGAGCACTATCAATTCCAGTTTCAAAAATCTGAAATTGCTGTATAAATTTTCCGGCATCCTCGTGATTGTGATTATGGCACTTTACGCAGTTGGCATTGTCATTGGTATTGCTGTGGCCGCTTCTTCCGTCTAAGACAAAACCCAATTAATTATGAAAAACATCTTAAGACTCAGACACTGGCAGGTATTTGTTATCATCTTTTCCACTTACCTCACCGGGATCGTGCTCTGGCAAAGTGACTTTTCAGTGGGGGCCATCTCATCGCTGGAATTTTCAGTCTTCGCCAATCTTATCACCATGACCTTATTTTTCCTTTGGGTATTGATCTGTGGTTTGTACGTGAATAACCACCCCGGCAATCCCTATCGTTTCAGAAACAGCATGCTGACATTTGCGATCCTGTGCAGCATCATCGGGCATGCGGAGATCAACCTGGAGCGGCTGTCGAAAGAAGGGATGATCTTCCCCGAGTGGATCTCTTTTCTGGTGATTCCGGTGACTTTTTTTGCCGTAGCTTACATCCTGTACGCCATACCCAAATCTTTGAAATCCATAGAACTGAAAAGAAAAGCGCGCTTTGTCGAACTGATACCGGATTCTATCCTGCTGTTTTTATTTCCGGTAGGCGTCTGGTTCATCCAGCCCAGGTTCAACAGGGTTCTGGACATCATGCGGCGATAAAGGTATTTTGGTAAGGGCAGCAGCATTGCTGTCAGGTTTAAATCTGGTATTCACTTCTTTGCCGATAAAACTTACAGACGGGATTCATCTTACAGATATTGCATTTCGGGGAGGTCGGACGGCAGATCTCTCTTCCGAGGAAGGAAATCGCCATGCCCGTTGCATTCCATAATTCCCCGGGAACAGCGGCCATGATCTGTTTTTCTACTTTTTCAGGCCTGGGTTTGGCCTCCTCTGCAGCGATACCCAGCCTGGGAGCCACACGCAGGACGTGCAGATCGACGATCACTCCTTCTGCTTTATCTCCTGATTCACGGATGATGACATTGGCCGATTTTCTTCCGATGCCAGGAAGTTTCACAAGCTCCTCCATCGTGTTGGGAATGTGCTGGTCCTCGCCCACTTCCTGTGCCAGTTTCATCAGCCAGCTGATCTTATTTCCAAAATTACGAACCGTGCGAAGATAAGGGACCAGGTCCCCGGGTGAAGCCTGGGAAAGCACTTTCAGGGAAGGAAAAGCACTGAAAAATTCTCCCGCCAGCTCGTTGATATGTTTGTCGGAATCCTGTGCCGACAGCATGACCATCACCACCAGCTGATAGCGGTTTTGATAATCCAGTGGATGCTTGCGGTCTCTGTATTGTTCGATAATCGGTGCGAGGTTCTGCGACCATTCAGTTTCCATACCGGAAAGGGGGATTTCCAAGTTCATCATACAAAAGTCTTAATTCGTGAGTTTAAAGATAGAGAAAACATACTTTCATAAAAAAACTCCGTATCACGCGCAGATTATGCGGTAACACGGAGTTCAAAAAGTTTTAAGAAATTTTATTTCTGGCCTATGCTTTCAGCGTCCACGGACAGGGCAGACTTTTCTATGGTAATTTTCAAAGTCGGAGCGATCTCAAGGACAACGGTCTTTTCCTTGACCTCAGCTACCTTACCATGAATACCGCCGATAGTAACTACTTTGTCTCCTTTCTGCAACGCTTCCCTGAATTTTTTCTGGGCTTTGTTCTTCTTAGTCTGTGGCATGATAAAAAAGAAATAAAATACCAGTAATATCAGAAACAAAGGCAACAACTGGCCCCAACCGGCTCCGGTTCCTTCCTTCGGTGCGGCTTGTAATAAAAGAAATAATGTGTTCATGTTAAATGGATTTTATAAAAATATTGAATATGCTGTATAAGTGCTTTTAGATCAGTGGTCACAAATTTAACAAATCCTGTTAATTATTATTCTTGGGTAAAGTTACCTGTGCCCGGATGTACAAAACAATCTGATTGGGGTCTGTATTGGTCGTGATCATCACCCCTTTGTTCTGATATCCCTGTTTAAAGGAGCTGTTAAAGGTTACTGTCAGATTTCCCTCTTCACCAGGTTTGATTGGGTGATGGGGGTAACTTCCCACCGTACAACCACAGGTCGTTTCAATCCCTTTGATAACCAGATTGGCATTTCCCGTATTCTTGAAATGAAAATTGTATTTTCCCACTTCTCCCTGCACCATATTCCCGAAATTATGGACCGTTTCATCAAAAGTCATCTGGGGAAGTTGATGCTGAGCAGTATCCGAAACCGCCGATTTCTCACCGGCATTTGCCATCGATTTTCCGTTGGAAGTCTGGTTATGGCAGGCACCCAGAAAGAGTATCCCCACGAAAGCCAACAAAAGACTGATTTTTTTCATTGTTCAAATTTAACTGATTAACGCTTTGCAAAGATAGTTACACTCCCCTTATAAACCACGCTTTTATCCTTATAACCTTTACATTTTAAAACATAAAAGTACGTACCGTCAGGCAAATTACCGCCATTCCAGTTGTTTTGGTAGTTCGTTGACTGATATACTTTTCTTCCCCAGCGGTTGAAAATAATAAGATCGGAACTTTCATAAAAGCTGTTAACGGGTTTGTTGGATCCCTTTGCGGATATTACAAAATAATCGTTGATGCCATCGCCGTTGGGCGTGATCACATTGGGAATAAAAAGGTCCACAGGCAAAACATTCACCGAAGTACTGTAAACCGTATCGCATCCTTCCTGGTTAAAAACATGCAGATATACGCCGTAGGTGCCCATAGTAGGAAAAGTATACGCCAGCGTCGGTCCCGAATACGTGTTCTGATCCTGATCGATTTCCCAGAAACTGTTTGAAACGGAAGTGGTATCAGTCGAAACCCGGATATACGAGAATTTCACGTGCGGGTTCTGGATGTAGACCGTATCCGGATTGGCGAGGATCTGCACGACAGGATTCGGATAGGATCTTGTATAATAGCTGCTGTCGGCAGAACAACCGTTAGGATCGGTTACTTTGATGGAATAATACTGGTGCGCTCTCAGTCCGATAGCCAGCGACGGATTCCCCGGCGCAATCTGAATGGGGCTCACACTCCACAAATACTGATACTGCCCTGAAGCAAATTCACCGGAAGCAAAAGCCTGTACCTGTGCCGTATTGCCATTATCATTATCCGCATTGCTGCAGGTAAGCTGGAGTTGCTGGAATGCGATATTGATCTTTTTACGAACCGTCACCAGAAACGGCTGGCTGGTGCAGCTGCTGTTGGTTTGCGGATCGGTAACCGTCACCGTATAACTTGCCGGCTGTGTCACTTTCACCGTGATGGAAGACGTTGTCTGCCCACCCGGGCTCCAGTTATATTCCAGCCCGTCCACCTGCTTTACACTGAGGGTGACACTGCTGTTGTAACAAACCGGCAGCGTATGGTCGATGGAGATGGTACAGGGAAGCTGCGCAAACACAGCGGATGCCGTTAACAGCATCACTGCAGCCAGCATAAGAAAGCGACTCAAAAACGGTTTCAAAAATTTCTTCATGGAGATATTTTCCTCATTAGGGTAAACAAAAATATAAATTATTCCCTTTACCGTCGCCTTCCTGATTGACAGCTACAGTACGAATTACGGAAGTTTTCCGATTTTGATGATTCCTCAGAACAAATCCGAATCGAGCATCACCAGGGTGCAGCTTTCAACCGGCTCTATTCCCAGCGCTTTGGCTTTTTCGTAAAACTCCGGATTTTCGGTTCCCGGATTGAAAACAATGCGCTTCGGTTTCAGTCCGAGCAGATAATCATAATACTGTGGTTGCCGCGCCGGGCCAACATACAATGTTACGGTATCGATGCCCTTCAACTCAGGGAAGCCTGTTTTAAAAACCACGCCGTCCACTTCGCCAGGACGTAACCCGATCGCTTCCACCGCATGGCCGTATCTTCTCAACCGCCGGATGGCTTTGTTGGAAAATCGTTCCGGCTTTTCACTGGCGCCAATCACCAAAGTCAATTTTGAATCGCTCATGGTATTTTTTCGTAAAAATAGAAATATATCTGCCACATGATACCGAAATAAATCCCTGTAAAATTTGCAGGACACATTGATGGCAACCGTCAAAATGACATCGAATTTTGTTTTTAACTGACAATATTTCAGTATTTTACATAAGATTCCCATTTGGAAGATCATTTGCAAGAGGTATCTCCGTAAAGGAGAAAAACTATGAATCTGAATCAATTCACAATAAAATCGCAGGAAGCCCTTCAAAAAGCACAGGAAGTGGC
>CAYWBO010000089.1:0-10439 GCA_964456625.1 uncultured Lentimicrobiaceae bacterium
CAAAGTTTATGATATATGGGTATTTTTGTATAATTGAAGGAATTAAGTTGCTAAAAAGAATAATTATAAGACATATGTTTATCAAGGATTTGAAAGATTGTGATGAGTTTATGGCAGGCGATAATACCCGGTTAAGGGAACTATTGCATCCCGATAAGGCAGATCTTGATCTGCGGTACAGTCTGGCCCATGCGGTGCTGGAACCGGGGTTGACATCCTATGCCCATAAATTGAAAACGTCGGAAGTGTATTATATCCTCGAAGGAGAGGGCGAAATGCACATCGACAACGAAACAAAGAAGGTTACCCCCGGACAGGCCGTTTACATTCCGCCCGATGCAAAACAATATATTAAAAACACCGGAACGATCGATTTGAAATTCATTTGTATTGTCGATCCTGCCTGGCGCAAGGAAGACGAGGTTGTATTGTAACGAAGGAAAGGATCATGAAAGAGGAGTTGGATAAATTTTCGGCACAGCCGGAAGTTTATAAAAAGTTTCGTCCTACCTATCCGCAGGCACTTTTCGATGAATTTATGAAATATGTTCCCGAAAGAAAGACCTGCTGGGATTGCGGTACCGGCAACGGTCAGATAGCTGTTGCCTTGTCGGGATATTTTGATAAAGTCTGTGCAACCGATCTGAGCCCGCAACAGATAGCACATGCCGAACGGCGCGAAAATATTTTCTATAGCACAGGTCGGGCGGAAAAGACGGATTTTGAAGATCATGCTTTCGATCTGATCACGGTGGGGCAGGCAATACACTGGTTTGACATAAAAGTGTTCAACCGTGAGGTAAAACGCGTGGCAAAAACCGGCGGCATCATTGCCGTCTGGGGCTACAGCCTGCTGGGTGTCGATGAGGGAATCGATCAGAAAATCAATGAGTTTTATTACGAAACGGTGGGTAAATACTGGAACCAGGAGCGAGGGCTTGTGGATGCCCGGTATGAAACCATCGAATTTGACTTTGAAGAAATAGCGGTAAGCAAGGATCTTACCATTGATGTGACATGGGATCTGGGTCACCTCGAGGGTTATTTGAACTCCTGGTCTGCGGTTCAGAATTACCTGAAGGAAACCGGAAAAGAAAGCCCCGTTCCCCGGCTGATAGAGGAACTGAAGCCTTCCTGGGGGGAAAAAGAATTCAGGGAAGTACATTTTCCGATCTTTCTAAGGGTGGGACGGATATCCTGATTTGGATTTATGACTTAAAATAAAGAACTGTGAAAACATATATTGCACTGTTACGGGGTATCAATGTGGGAGGGCACGGCAAGCTGCCCATGGCAGCGTTCAAATCGCTTTGTGAGAATCTGGGCTTTAGGAACGTTCGAACTTATATTCAAAGCGGCAATGTGGTCTTTCAAAGTGAACTGGATGAAAAGATGCTTATTGAAAAGCTGGGACTGACACTGCAGGATAAAATGCAGAAACAGATCCCCGTGATCGTCAGAACGGCTTGGGAAATGGAATCTGTTGCGCTTTCCAATCCTTTTCCGGATGCAGATCCGGCACAAGTTGGGGTGCTGTTTTTTGCTGATGCGGTCGACAGGACCTTATACACAGATCTGCCAATCCCCGGAAAGGAAGAAATAAGAATGGCAACGCGGGAAATTTACATTCATTATCCGGACGGGATGGGACAATCAAAACTGAAACTTCCTGCCGAAAAACAGGGTACCGTGAGAAATATCAACACGATCACAAAACTTGCGGAAATGGGAAAAGCTTTCTGATGGCCAGCATTGATATGCAGAACAAAACTAGGGATTTTACGTAGTTTACAAATTGCATTTATGCGGTAGGTAATTCGCGGCTGACGCTGTGTTGACAACTCTTTTTCTTTATTTTTATTCTGAAATCGGAGAGCACGAGACGTTGATTCTACGTCTTTTACGTAAAAAGCACCGGTTTCTTTGCTTTGCAGGATAAGTTTATTAATTTTACAAAGTGTCTTTGTTTAACGCTCAAATTACTGAAAAATGATCAATTTAGAATGTAATTACATGGGCTTGAAACTGAGAAATCCGCTGATCGTAGGAAGCTCCGGTTTGACAAATGCTGTAGAAAACATTGTTGAAATTGAAAGGAACGGTGCAGGTGCCGTAGTACTAAAGTCACTTTTTGAAGAACAAATTCACAATGCTGCTGATCCCGCTATATCGCGTGGAGCTGTTTTGTATCAGGAACCTGAAGAATACATCAGGAATTTCTCGCGCCCTGAGGACCTGAACGGATATCTTGAACTGATCCGTAAGGCCAAAAACTCCGTGGACATCCCCGTCATGGCTTCCATTAACTGTATCTCTGACCAGGGATGGGTTACGTATGCAAAACATATTCAGGATGCCGGTGCCGATGCCCTGGAGTTGAATATCTCCGTGCTGCCTTCTGATCCCGACAGGGAAGGAGCTGATAACGAAAAGGCATATTTTACCATTACGGAAAAGATACTGAAAGAGATCACCATCCCCGTGGCAGTCAAGGTAAGTTATTATTTTTCCGATCTCGCCAAAACACTGGCTGTACTTTCATCTTCAGGTGTCAAGGGGCTGGTTTTGTTCAACCGTTTCTTTTCTCCTGATTTTGATATTGAGCGTGAAGAACCCCGAACTACCTTTGTCTTCAGTACCCCTTCGGATATTGCCATTTCTTTGCGCTGGGTTGCCATGCTGTCACCCATCGTAAAATGCGATTTGTGCGCTTCAACGGGCGTCCATGACGGTACCGGCCTGATCAAGCAACTGCTGGCAGGAGCACGTGCGGTGCAGATCGCTTCCGTTTTGTATCAGAAAGGTTTTATGGAAATCGCCAGTATGATCGATTATCTCGAAAACTGGATGGAACGGCATGGCTATCGAACGATTGGAGATTTCAGAGGCAAGCTGGCCGGTTCGGCGCTGATCAATCCTGCATCCAACGAGCGTGTGCTGTTTATGAAACACTTCTCCGGGATCGAATAACCTGAAATTGTTTTACTGTTGAGTCTTCAGAATGATCTGCCTGATCTGAATATGAGGTTTCAGCTGTTGTCCTACCGCAGGTTGCATCTGTATTTTTCTCACCACATCCATCCCTTTGATCACTTTTCCGAATGCGGCAAATCCCTGTCCGTCGGGGTTGCGCTTACCACCATAATCCAGCGAAGGCTGATCGCCGATACAGATAAAAAATTCACTGGTGGCGCTGTTGGGTTCGTCGCGGGCCATGGAGAGGGTACCGTTTTCATGATGTAAACCGGTTTCTTTGGTGGTTTCAAGTGGGATGGGCGGCAGCATTTTCGGATCGTGATCATCAAACAATCCCCCCTGAATAACCTGGATTTTAACGTTGTTGTGTGGCTGGTTTTGTAATGTCACCGTGCGATAAAAGCTGGCTCCTAAAAAGCGGTTTTCCCTGATGTATTTCTCAAAATTGGCAACCGTAACGGGAGCCTGTTTCGGATACAATTCCAGCGTGATATCACCCAGAGAGGTTTTCATGATCACGATCGGATTTTTGACCTGATGATTTTCTTTTTGCACTCCGGCTTTGTGAACCGGAATGGTCGTGAAAAGTGTTGTTAATAGTACCGGCGTAATTTTATTTATCATGTCGATCCTGTATTGCGCTAAATTAGCAATAAATCGATGGCATTACCAGCCGTAAGCCCGAACACCGAAAACATATTTTGGCACGATTTTGGCATTTTTTTCAATGATTTTAAAAATGAGAGAAAATGAAACGAGTAACATATTTTCTGGGTTTGTTTCTGGCTCTTGTATTTTTGACTGCGGGTACAGGCTATAGCCAGAATGCAGCGATCTCTCACAAAGAAAAGAGAAACCTGGAGCATTTGAGAAAGAAAAAGAATCATAAAGCAGATCGTTCCCTGTCAGGGGAATATTACGCACAACTACTACAAAAGAAATATTTCGTGTTTACGGCTGACTTTGCCATGAATGATGAGGGGTATACTTTTGTGACCAATCCGGATATCAACTTCTTATCGGTAATTGGCAATAAGCTTACTTTTCAGTTTGGAAGGAATGGCCATATGGGTTTGAATGGTGTGGGCGGTGTCACCCTGAAAGGAAGGGTGGTGGATTATAAGTTTATTCCCGGAACCAAGAAGAAAGGGATGATTGTAACCTCTGATGCACAGATGAATGGCCCGATCCAGCCTCCTCAGTTTGTGCTTTATGTGTCAGATGACGGAACTTCCCAGCTCAATTTGACCCTGGGAAATGGAGAGACAATCACTTTTTCGGGACGAATCTTTTCACCTCAAAACTCCGGAATTTATGAAGGGAACAGCTTATTTTAGCTGTTTCCTGAATGATGATACAAATTCTCGTTTACCTTAAATATCAAAGCCATGAAAAATGCAATAAAAGTATTTCTGATAACACTGCTCTGCAGTGCGTTGACCTTGCCTTCGCTGCGTGCGCAGGATCAGGCAGGAAAGCATAAAAAGTTGACAAGAGAAGAGAGAAAGGAAATGAGGCTCAAGGAGTCGCTGGCAACGCGGAAATATGTCTATGAGCTGCTCAAGGAGCGCCTGTTTGTGATGGAAGCCTATCAGATATATGGAAGAAGCGGGATGCTAATTCCCGTTAACTCCGCTGTTAATTTTATGGCCATCAAAGGAAATAAGATCATCTTTCAGTTCGGTATCGGGGGCGGTGCCGTCGGTAGCAATGGTGTTGGAGGCATCACAGCAGAAGGTTTCGTAGACAATTATGTCCTCAATCCCGGGAAAACAACCAAAAAAGCCATGATCGTCACAGGCGATATCAGGCCAAAAGGAGCAGGCGCTTTAGGGCGTTTCACACTCACGGTAGGGGACAACGGTAATGCATTTTTAACCATGCAACTCCCTTACGGGGGACGCCTGAACATGAACGGCAGGATCGTAGATTTCGCTCACTCCTCTGTTTTTAAGGGCCAGACGATGTTTTAACCTGCTATTTTTCCTGCATCCAGGATTTTAAAATGCTGATGGCTTCCTTTTTTTGTTTTTCAGGAAGGTTGTTGATGCGGGTGAAATGGCTCCCGCCGGGTTTCACGAATTTCACACAGTTGTTCTGATATGTGAGGTTCACGGATGTGGATCCCCAGGGATCGGAACCTCCCACCAGGAACATCATATTGTGGGCTTTGTGCCGCACAAAACAGTCTATTTTCTCCATCAAAGCAGGATTGTAAGTTATGTGGACCCCTTTGGGTAAGGTAAACATGAAGTTGGGATCTTTCGTAAACGATGTCCACTGTTTAAACGGCGTGATATCGTATCCGTACATTCCTTCTTCGTGCATGGCTTCATAGAAAAACGGTTCAAACTTCTTGATTCCCTGATCAGAGACCCAGGAAAGGTCGGCCACCTTATTTAGATTCTCGATCATCTTTTCAGGACTGGTTTCCGGCAAGGGAACTGAATCACAAGGTGTTTTCCCCCATTGATGGAAAGCAAAAGGATATTCAAAAATCATCATTTGCAACGCCCGGTCGTCGCCTCCGATTTTATGGTATGTATATCCCAGTTTTTTGGCCAGTGAATCGAAATAAGGCAGGTATTTTGTCCTGTGGCTGATCAATTCCTTTTGAAAGCTATAAATCCGTTCGCGGCATTGTTTTGTTCCGACAGAATCAAGAAACATGTTGATGCGGCGGTCTGTAATGGAGAAATTCAACGGAGCTACATAACAAACACTGGCTGTAACGTCTTTCGGGTAAAAATACCGGTAGATCATCGCCGTCTGGCCTCCCTTGCTGATGCCGGTAGCGACCCATTTGCCGTGGTAAATATTCTTTAACAAAACGGCCACCCGGTGATCATCTTCTGCTGCCTGCTTGGCCGTCAGGTATTTCCATTCAAGGGTGTCCGGTACGGAAGGGGCAAAGAATCTATGTTCCAGCACTACCTGGTTGGCATCCAGTATCGGGCACAATTCGTTTACATATTTCGGATTTTTGGCGTAATCGGCCCAGTATCCGTCTGTCACAAAAACAACGGGCTTGTCAAGGCCGCGGTTGCATAAAATGATCCTTTGCATAAATGTTTTTCCTTTGGGATTGTTGTGATCCAAAGGCTGCTTTAACTCGATCACATATTTCTGGGTGAAAAATGAATCTACTTCCATTTTGTGGAAGGTGATGGGCCAGGTTTTGGCCAGCGTTTCAAGTCGCTGTTCCAGCGTTTGAGCATGAGCAAAACCTGCCAAAAGCAGTGAAAGTGTGACGAATAAAATCTTAATACTGGTACTCTTCCGTTTCATGGGTAAAAATTTTTCCAGCAAAATTAATTTTATTTCATTATTCGTTGAGAGGATTTGCTGAATTTGAACTAAGTAATTCCCTGAATTTACCCGCTTAATCTCGTCCTTAGGTGAAGGTTTGTATATTTGTTTTTTCAATGAAAAAATTAACCTATATGTCAAAAAGAACCATTGTTACCATGCCTGGTGACGGTATAGGCCAGGCAGTGCTGAGAGCCGCGATCCGTGTACTGGATGCGGCGGGATTTGAAGCTGATTATGTGGAAGCTGATATTGGCTGGGAATTCTGGAGAAGGGAAGGAAATCCCCTGCCGGAGCGTACCATCGAGCTTATTAAAAAGCACAAGGTTGCCCTGTTTGGCGCCATCACGTCCAAACCCAAGGATGATGCGGCTGCAGAATTAAATCCCGAACTGCAAAACAAGGGTTATGTTTATGCTTCTCCGATCGTGAACCTCAGACAACATTTTGGCCTCGATGTATGTATGCGCCCTTGCCATACTTATAAGGGAAACCCGTTGAATTTTATCCGTCGCGGCGGTGACGGCGGAATTGAAGAACCCGAAGTGGATGTGGTGATCTTCCGTCAGAATACGGAGGGATTGTACAGCGGTATCGAATGGTCCGACCCGCCGGAGAATGTGATGGAAGCTTTGAAAAGCCATCCGAAATTCAAGAAAAATTTCGGTGATATTCCCAAAAATGAGGTCTCCATTTCGACACGGGTCTTTACAAAAAATGCCGTTCACAGGATCCTCAAAGCCGCCTTCGATTATGCAAAGAACAACGGATACAAATCGGTGACGGTTTGTGAAAAGCCCAATGTACTTCGTGAAACTTCAGGCATGATGTATAAGATGGCCAAGGAGATGCAGAAAAAAGAATATCCCGGAATCGAATTATGGAATACCAATGTGGATGCACAGATGATGTGGCTCACGAAGAATCCGGAGACTTATGGTGTGATCGTAGCAGGAAATCTTTTTGGGGACATTATCTCTGACGGTTTCGCCGGCTTGATCGGTGGTTTGGGGTTTGCCTGCTCGGCACAGTACAATCCCGATTCGGGCATCGGAGTTTTTGAACCTACTCATGGCTCGGCACCGAAATATGCCGACTATCCGGTCTCGATCGTAAATCCCATCGCCATGATCGAATCAGCCTGCATGATGCTGGATTTTATCGATGAGAAAGCCATTGCAAAAAAGATCAGAAATGCGGTGGCAAAAGTAGTGCTGGATGGGAAAGCCCGTACCTACGATATGCTGAAGATGACCGGTAAGGCTGACGTTGTGGAAAAAGGTGCTGCTTCCACGGACGAAATGGCCGATGCCATCATCGCAAACTTGTAATAAATACTCAACATAAGAAGTAGTCTCCTGCACGGGAGACTGCTCTTTTGTTTTCGATAATAATCTGAAAATTATGAACAACGAGGTATTACAACTTTGGCCTGAACTGGAATGGATCCAGGACTCGTCGTTGCGTGAAAAAACTGCTACTACCTGGGAACTGGCGTTAGAAAGAAGTGTGTTGACCGTTGCCGACCTGAACCGGATCCCGTTTACCCTGCTTGCCGGGCCGGATTTAAAGGTGACTTTTATGGAGCACAAACGTTCGGTGGTGCATATTGCCCGTGCGGCCGGACAGAAAATTAACGAGATGTATCATGGCGAACTGCCGGTGGATATGGATGTGTTGATTTCAGGTGCCATCCTGGTGGATGTGGGAAAACTACTGGAATATGAACTGGATGAAGACGGGAATGCCATTCAAGGCAAATACGGAAAATATCTGCGACATCCTTTTTCAGGGGTGAGCCTGGCTGAGGAAGCAGGCGTGCCACCGCAGGTTTGCCACATCATTGCTGCCCATGCCGGGGAAGGGGATATGGTAAAACGGACTACCGAAGCCACCCTGGTTCATCACGCCGACTTTATGACTTTTCTGCCGTTTAAAGAACGGTTGAAAATTTAAGTTCATAGAGTGAACTCAGTCACTTCTAAAAACTCTTATTGATCACCAGGGCAAAAAAATCGCGCTCCAGGGGCAGATAGCCGTATTCATAGCAGAAGTAATAGATTTTGCCTTCTTTGTTTTTGAATACATGAGTAAAATGTCTGAAGTCAAAGCCCTTTGATAGTAAAACGGATTTGTTTGTTTTGGCCTTTCCGTTGGGATTTAGCTCTTTTAAGATACGGCGGTTTTTTCTGAGAATCCGGTTAATTTGCTTCATATAGCCGGTTTCATCTTTGTTGAGCCGGTTGTTGAAGGTGTTTCGGCACTGATCGGAACAAAATTTCTGGTCGATTCTTCCAAGAAGTTTTGCCCCGCATTCAAGGCAATATCGTTCCATCATTGAAGATTTTCTTCAAAGTTAAGAAAAAAATGAAAAACGATTTTCAGAGACCTGTGAGCTTCTTGGCGATCACCCGATTGTCAAAAAACGTGGGGATCAGCACGAGATTCTGTTGCGGAATATATCCCAAATCGGCGGCATTGATCTTTTCGGCTGTTGTATTGCTTACAATGACAGGTTTCCCATGCGTTGAGATGATCTGGATCTTCCCGGCCCAGTTAGAAACGAGATAACGCCCGTCTCCCAAGGGTACGAGCCCATCAATTCCACCCTGATTTGCAATCAGTTTCACTACAATTTTGGTTTTGGGATCCACCTGGAGCAGATAACCTGTAACCCCCACAAGCAGCTTACCGTTTCTCCATGCCAATCCATTGGCACCAGCGAATAGCGGACCGATCATCCATAATTTTAACTGGTGGTTATTCAGAATGTAAATGGCACCTCGTTTTGAATCGGTAACGTAGATTTTTCCATGATTCCCTGCCTGGGCGTCGTTTAAAAACTCCGCGCCCTGAGCCGGATAGAAGTGGATGACTTTATGCGTACGAATATCAATTTCTGCCAGGCGGTCGATGTCGGTAACATACAGATGATTTCCAACCATGGCCATGCCCTTGGGGCCATTGAGACCCTGTACCCATTTTAAAGCGATGATGGTACCGTCTGGACTCAGCAGGGAGATGAAGCCATTTCCGTCTTTGGCTGTAGTGCCTCCGTTGATACTGGAAACATAAATCTGATTGGTTTGAGCGTTATAAAAGACCGATTCCGGGGTCTGCAATTCGTGTGGGGTTTCCCAAACCGGTTTTAAAGATTGCGCTGTCATGATGAGCGGCAGACAAAATCCGATTAAAAAAAATAGTTTTCTCATGATTTTGCTTTTTAAATAGGAAACCGAAGTTAGTAAATATTTCTGTTTATCAGCCGAATATCTGCCGATTGAAGAAATCTTTGAAAAGGAAAAAGCTGTCCTGTTAAATCAGGCTTTTAACTCAAACAGCGTGATTTCGGGTAGGATGCCAATCCTTCCGGGATAACCGATGGATCCCAGTCCGCGGTTCACATAGATGCGTCGGCCGGTTTTCTGATCCTTGTACAATCCGGCCCATTCCCGATAGAGATATTGTGCAGGGCTCCATTTGATGCCTTTCATTTCGATGCCAAACTGAAAACCATGGGTGTGTCCCGAGAGGGTAAGGTCGATGTCGTAATTTTCGGGGATCACTACATAATCCCAGTGCGTCGGGTCGTGGCTGACAAGAAGTTTGAAGATGTTGTCATCCAGCCCGGCTGTTGCTTTTTTCAAATCGCCTCGTTTCGGAAAACGGGCATGCGATCCCCAGTTTTCGACACCGATCAAAGCAATCTGTGAACCGTTTCGTTCCAGTTTCACGTGACGGTTATTCATGAGCTTCCATCCGATGCGTTTATAAAAAGCAAACAGCTGATTCAGGTTTTGCTGTTTGGCAGCGGCACTGGGCCAGCTGACGTAATCGCCGTAGTCGTGGTTCCCCAGGGTGCAGTAAACGCCCATAGGGGCTGTGACATTTTTGAGGACTTCTTCAAATTTGAAGGCTTCTTTGGTGGCAAAATTCACCAGATCCCCGGAAAATATGACAAGGTCGGCCTTGAGCCCGTTGATCATTTTTACGGCTTCTTCAAGCGGTTTCAGAGTAGTCCAGGTCCCCAAATGCAAGTCGGAGATCTGTACCACTTTAAAGCCTTCAAAACCTTCCGGTAAACGATCAAAATGGATTTGTTTTTTGATGATGTTAAAATCGTAAACCCACTTAAACATCCCGGTCAGCATGGT
>CAYWBO010000090.1:0-10030 GCA_964456625.1 uncultured Lentimicrobiaceae bacterium
TAGGCCGTCGCCAACCTTAATTAAAGCTCTCTCGAGTTATCGAGAGGGCTTTTTTGGTTTTACAATACTCAAACCATCGTCAGATGATGGTAAGGATATCTTACATCAAACATCCATATTTCTCGCATCCAAACCGCGGCCGGGATGGGAGCGGCAGCGCCCGGTAATGAAGGCCGATGTGCAGTGGGGAGGAAAAGGCGACCAAAGGAAGCCCTTTGAAGCCCCGTTACGGAACACGCCAGAAATACCGGGACTCTAGCGTACAGCCCGATCAGCCGCCCAAACGAAAGGCTACAGACATCCCTTAATAACTTCCAAAGGGGACTTATCGAATAAAAAAGCTGTTAAATATATCGGCGATATTAATACTTAACCTCTTTCTGGTACTTCTTGACACTATTCCCGTAAGCTGCACAATCGGAAGTGGAGGCACAGGAAGTGGCCATCAGAGCAATAAAAGCAAGCGCTATCAGAAGGATCAGTATTTTTTTCATAATTTTACAATCATTGTTTCTTGCTAAGACAAAGTAATAGACAATTCGACTAAATAACAACTATTTTCTGAATTTATTGCATAAAAATTGACAATGACTGTTGCAGGACCTGATATCGAAGAGAGTTGGAAGCTGGCTTTGGAGGATGAATTCGAGGCGGAATCTTTTCTGAACCTGAAAAATTTCCTCCAGGAGGAGATCAAAACTCATACGGTGTATCCACCGGGAAAACTGATTTTTTCGGCTTTTAACCTGACACCGCTGACCGCTGTGCGGGTGGTGATCCTCGGACAGGATCCTTATCACGGCAAGGGACAGGCACATGGGCTGGCTTTTTCAGTGCCGGATGGAATTGCCATACCTCCTTCGTTGCAGAATATCTATAAAGAGCTGCACGACGATTTGGGAATCCCCATCGCGAAAACGGGAAATCTTGAAAAATGGGCGCGACAAGGCGTTCTGCTGCTGAATGCAACGTTGACCGTACGTGCTTCTCAGGCCGGATCGCATCAGAATCACGGCTGGGAACCCTTTACCGACCAGGTGATACGCACCATATCGGACCTTCGTGCAGGCGTTGTTTTCCTGCTTTGGGGGAAATTTGCCCAGGATAAAGAATCGTTGATCGATACCTCCAAACACTTTGTACTGAAGGCTCCGCACCCGTCACCGTTTTCCGTTTACAGGGGATTTTTTGGCTGCAAACATTTTTCCAAAACCAACGAAATTCTCAGAAATAATGGCATGGGTGAGATCGACTGGAACCCCGTATAGCAATTCTCTTGGCACTCCGGCGCCGCCAGCGCCGTATAATGTTTATTTTTGCGCAAAAATTTCCGAATGAAAAAAATTGTCTTTGCGACGGCAAATGTTCATAAGTTAAAGGAAGTCAGGGAGATGTTGGGGGATGGGTTTAAAATTGTATCTCTGACAGATATTGACTTTCATGAAGATATCCCTGAAACAGGCGATACTTTGGAAGAAAACGCTTCCATAAAATCGCATTACATCCTGGATCGTTACAATATAGATTGCTTTGCCGATGATACCGGTCTTGAAGTGGATGCCCTGGGAGGGGCACCGGGTGTTTATTCGGCCCGTTATGCCGGGGAAAATGCCACCTATGATGATAATGTCAATAAGCTGCTTTCAGAGCTGAACGGTGTTACACAGAGGGAGGCCCGTTTCAGAACTGTGATTTCGTTACTTCTCGATGGCAAAGAATATTTCTTTGACGGATCGGTCGAGGGACACATCATCGACCATAAACTGGGATCGGGTGGCTTTGGGTACGATCCTGTTTTTATACCGGACGGTTTTGATAAGACATTTTCGGAAATGGCACCGGAAACCAAAAACGCGATCAGCCATCGTGGCAGGGCCATTCGGAGACTGGCGGATTTTCTGAAATCGAATTTCCCGGTATAAGAATCACCGGTAAAATCCGTTATTTGAAAGAAAATAATTAATTTCAAGAGCAAAATTAACCGAGGGAAAGTGGCAATTTTCGTTATGTTTTGCCGATCCTTAAAATCAATCGCATGCCTATTAATATACAGGAAGTTAAGACTTTAAAGCAGCAAAAGGAGTTTGTTGAATTACCGTTTCGTATTTACAAAGACAATCCTTATTGGGTTCCCCCCATAAAAGCAGATGAAATGAAATTCATGAATGGAGATCAAAATCCCGCCATGGCGTTTTGTGATTCGAAATTTTGGCTCGCATACAGAGACGGTAAAGTAGTGGGCCGGATCGTCGGCATCATCAATCATAAATACAACGAAAAAATAGGTAAGAAGATGGGCCGGTTTTCGAGGATGGAAGTCTTTGAGGATCGTGAAGCTTTTTTAGGGCTGATGGATACCGCTGTGGACTGGCTTAAAAAGGAAGGAATGGAACAGGTCCACGGTCCTTTGGGTTATACAAATCTGGATACTCAGGGATTGCTGATTGAAGGATTTGACTATCTAATGTCTGTAGCTTCCGTTTTTCACATGCCGTATTATCAGGAATTCATTACCGACTATGGTTTTGAAAAGGAGATTGACTGGCTTGAATTCCGTTTGAGCTTTACCAAAGATACCATCGCCAAAGCGATGCGTGGTTCGGAAATCATTAAAAAGAGATACGGCATTGAAGTGAAGACGTTCAAAAAAACGAAAGAAATCTTTCCCTATGTCAAGGAGTTATTTGAAGTGCTGAACGAGGCTTACGACCGCTTACCTTTTGTTGTTCCTTTCAATCAGGAAATGATTGATATGTATGCAAAAAAATATTTTAAGGTGATCAATCCGAAATATGTCTTCCTCGCACAAAAGGACGGAGAGACCGTGGGCTTCTGGATTGCAGTTCCTTCGATGTCGAAGGCGCTTCAGAAAGCGAATGGCAGGCTTTTCCCGTTCGGATTCTATCATATTATGAAAGCCATGAAAAAGCCGGATGTGCTCGACTTCTTTTTAGCAGGCGTGAAACCTGAATATGAGACCAAGGGCGCTGCTGTTATTTTATACGCTGAAGTTCAGAATCAGATGCTGAAGGATGACATTCAAATTATGGAGACTACGGGGAACTTTGAAAACAACCATAATGTAATTAGCAACTGGAAAAACTTCGATCATATCCAGCATAAAAGAAGACGGTGTTTTATCAAGGATATTTAAACCTTCTTTTCTTTTTTTATCTAAATGTACTGGTTCCGGCTAATTCCCTGTGAAAGGCCGGATAATTGCAGATATCAAACGTTTGTTGTGATTTCTGAAAGCTTGCCTCACCCTGATTTCCGGTAAGCCCTGTTTTTGCTTATTTATTCTCAGTTTAAATACTGTTTTACAGAGTTTTAAAATTTGACTGCTTGTGCTTTGAGAGCAAACCTCAAAAATGCAGTAATGTAAAGTTTTTTTTCAAAAAAATTGCTCGTTTAAAAAATCATATACTTTTACCTCGTCAAAACAATGAAATGACGGCAATAGCATACAGGCATATTATTATTTCTTTCGTGGTCCTTATTGGTAACAGCCTTTAAGTCGGAGAGAAATTATATTGAATAAAACAACGTCAAACTCTCCGACACCGGGGAGTTTTTTTTATGTAAAAACGGAATCATGAAAAATCGCTTGAGAAGTAGCACCACAACCCAGGGAAGAAATATGGCCGGTGCCAGAAGTTTGTGGCGCGCCAATGGCATGACAGAAGATCAATTTCAAAAACCCGTGATCGCCATCGTGAATTCTTTTACCCAGTTTGTTCCGGGCCATGCGCACCTGCATGAGGCCGGGCAGTTTCTGAAGAAGCTGATCCAGGCAGAGGGTTGTTTTGCTGCCGAATTCAATACCATTGCCATCGACGACGGTATCGCCATGGGGCACGACGGCATGCTGTATTCATTGCCGTCGCGCGATCTGATCGCCGACAGCGTGGAATACATGTGCAATGCCCATAAAGCCGATGCCATGGTCTGCATCAGCAATTGCGACAAGATCACACCCGGGATGCTGCTGGCCTCCATGCGGTTGAACATCCCGACGATTTTTGTTTCCGGCGGCCCGATGGAAGCCGGATCGCGAAACGGTAAGCACTATGACCTGATCGATGCCATGGTGCTGGCGGCTGACGAAAAAGTCAGTGACGAAGAACTTTCGGCGGTAGAAAAAATCGCCTGTCCTACCTGTGGTTCCTGTTCGGGGATGTTCACCGCCAATTCGATGAACTGCCTGAACGAAGCATTGGGCATGGCATTGCCCGGTAACGGGTCCGTGGTGGCCACCCACGAATACCGCCATACGATGTTTGAGAAAGCGGCCCGGCTGATCGTGGAAAACACCTACAAATATTACCGGGATGGGGATGACAGTGTTTTGCCAAGATCTATCGCCTCTAAAGCAGGTTTTATAAACGCCATGTCGGTGGATATCGCCATGGGCGGCTCCACGAATACGGTGTTGCACTTGCTGGCCGTAGCCCACGAAGCCCAGGTGGATTTTACCATGAAAGACATCGACAAGCTCTCCCGGAAAGTGCCCAATCTCTGTAAAGTGGCGCCCAGCTCTCATTATCACATGCAGGATGTGAACCGTGCCGGCGGGGTAATCGGCATCATGGGGGAACTTGAAAAGGCAGGGCTGCTGGATACTTCCGTATCACGGGTGGATGCTCCGGATTTAAAAAGCATCATCGACCGGTATGATGTGGGCAGGGAAGGCCATCTGGCGGAAGCGGATAAGATCTATACTGCTTCACCTGCTTTCGTGCCCAATCTGAAAATGGCTTCACAAAGAAATTATTTCAAAACACTGGATCTGGATCGTGAAAAGGGATGTATCCGCGATGTGGAACATGCCTATAACAAAGAGGGCGGCCTGGCCGTGCTTTACGGGAACATTGCGCAAAGCGGATGCATCGTGAAGACGGCAGGAGTCGTGCCTGAGATGTTCTCCTTTAAAGGGAAAGCCAAGGTATATGAATCGCAGGAGCAGTCCGTTGACGCGATCCTCGACGGCAGTGTGCAGAAAGGCGATGTGGTGATAATACGCTATGAAGGCCCCAAAGGAGGCCCCGGCATGCAGGAGATGCTTTATCCCACATCCTATCTGAAGTCAAAGGGGATCGACAAGGAATGTGCGTTGATCACGGACGGAAGATTTTCAGGGGGAACCTCGGGACTCTCTATCGGCCATGTGTCTCCCGAAGCTGCTTCCGGCGGCGCCATCGCACTGGTGAAAGACGGTGACCTTATCGAAATTGAAATCGCATCACGCAGCATCAATCTGCTGGTTTCGGATGAAGAACTCGACCGGAGGCGGAAAGAAGAAGAAGCCCGCGGCGCTGACGCTTTTACACCCCGGTCACGCGAAAGGGTGATCTCAAAAGCGCTGAAATTATATGCTCATTTTGTCTCGTCGGCCGATCAGGGTGCCGTCAGACAGATTTAAAGGAAAAAACTTAACACGTTAAATAAAAATAACTGGCTCATGAAAAATTTAAATCATTCTCCTTATATAAGTGGAGCAAAGGCCGTTGTATTGTCGTTAAAGGAAGAAGGCGTGGACACCATTTTCGGATATCCCGGCGGTGCCATCATGCCCATCTATGATGAACTGATGGATGAGGAAGAAACGGTTCATCACATCCTTACGCGCCACGAACAGGGAGCTGCTCATGCAGCACAGGCTTTTGCACAGGCCAGTGGTAAGACGTCCGTATGTTTCGCCACCTCCGGGCCCGGTGCCACCAACCTCGTAACGGGAATTGCCAATGCTTTTCTCGACTCCATCCCCATGGTATTTATCACTGCCCAGGTAATTTCCAGTCTCATCGGCACCGATGCGTTTCAGGAAACAGATATTCTTGGAATATCCACCCCCATCGTAAAATGGAATTATCAGGTCAAGAATGCTTCCGAGATCCCGGAAATCCTGGCCAAGGCCTTTTACATTGCCGGTTCGGGACGTCCGGGGCCGGTACTCATCGACATTACAAAAGATGCCCTGGTGAATAAATTGCATTACGCTTACGAGAAATGTAACTGGATCAGAAGCTATAATCCGAAACTGGCTAAGTTGAACAAAGACGCATTGGGCGATGCCGCCCAAATGATCAACGAGGCTGAAAGGCCCATGATCCTGGCAGGTCACGGTATTCTGATCTCCAAAGCCGAAAATGAATTGCTGGCGCTGGCCGAAAAGGCCGGGATTCCGGTGGCTTCCACCTTGCTTGGGCTTTCTTCTTTCCCGTCGGATCATCCGTTACACGTCGGTTTTTTGGGGATGCACGGTAACTACGGGCCGAATGTCAACACCAACAACGCCGATCTTTTGATTGCCATCGGGATGCGTTTCGACGACCGTGTGACCGGGAAGCTGGCAGAGTATGCCAAAAAAGCCAGGATCATTCACATCGAGATCGACAAGGCAGAGATCAATAAAAACGTGGTTGTGGATGTGCAGATCAATGCGGATGCCCGCGAAACGCTGCAATCTCTAATTCCTTTGGTGAATGAGACCAGCCATGTGCATTGGCTACAGACCTTCAAGGCGATGGATTTTACCGAAAACGAGATGGTCATCAAAGGCGAAACCAATCCCCGCGAAGGGAAGATCCGCATGGGAGAGGTGATCCGGATGATCTCCAAAAAAACCCGGGGGAAAGCCATCGTGGTTACCGACGTGGGACAGAACCAGATGGCCGCCGCACGGTATTACAACTTTGCGGAACCCAACGGGCTGATCACTTCCGGGGGCATGGGAACCATGGGCTTCGGACTGCCCGCAGCCATCGGTGCCAAGATCGCGCGTCCCGAAAAGGAAGTGGTCCTTTTTGTGGGCGACGGCGGATTGCAGATGACCATTCAGGAACTGGGAACCATTCTGCAGTACCACACCGCAGTGAAGATCGTGTTGCTGAACAACGACTTTCTGGGCATGGTACGGCAATGGCAGGATCTGTTTTACAACAAGCGTTATGCGGCCACGGAGCTGGTGAACCCCGACTTTGTGAAGATTGCCGAAGGTTACGGCATCAAGGGCGAACTGGTTTACGACCGCAAGGATCTGAATGATGCCGTTGACAGGATGCTGAATTCGAAGGAAGCTTTCCTGCTGGATGTATCCGTAGAAAAAGAGGGAAATATTTTCCCCATGGTGGAACCGGGTAAGGCGGTCTCGGAAGTGACGCTGGCACCCTCAAAATCTTAATGCATTATGAATAGCGAATTCACATTGAGTTTGTTTACCGAAAATCATATTGGTGTATTACACCAGGTAACAAACATATTAACGCGAAGGCAAATCAATATCGAAAGTATCACGGCTTCGGAATCGGCTGTGCACGGCGTCCATCTGATCACACTGGTGGTCGTTACCTCAGAGGAGCTGGTTGCCAAGGTGGCCGGCCAGATGGAAAAGCTGATTGACGTACTGAAAGTCTTTGTCCATACCCCGGATGAGATCATTCACGAGGAAGTGGCGCTGTACAAAGTCAGGACAAAACAGCTGATGCACGAAGTCAACCTGGAGCAGATCGTCCGCGAAAACGGCGCCCGTATTCTGGAGATCACACCGGATTATGCGGTCATTGAATGCACGGGTCACAAAGCAGACACCAGCATTCTTTTCGAGAAGCTGCGTCCCTACGGCATCTTGCAGTTTGCGCGCTCAGGACGGGTGGCGATCACAAAACAATTGAAAGAATTGGTGCAGTATCTCGAAGAAATGGATGCTGCCAGTAATCAATAAAAGAATTAACGGAAAAATTTAAAATTAAAACTTTAAACATGGCACAAATCAATTTTGGTGGCGTTGTGGAAAATGTAGTCACCCGCGAAGAATTCACACTGGACAAGGCCCGGGAAGTCTTGAAAGACGAAGTAATCGCAGTAATCGGATACGGAGTACAAGGCCCCGGACAATCACTGAATTTAAAAGACAACGGTTTCAATGTCATCGTAGGACAAAGAAAAGGAAGTAAAACCTGGGATAAGGCCGTCGCTGACGGATGGACGCCCGGCAAGGATCTTTTTGAGATCGAAGAGGCCTGCGAAAAGGCAACCATCATCCAGTATCTGCTTTCGGATGCCGGACAGATCGCCCAGTGGCCCACGGTGAAGAAGCATCTCACCCCCGGCAAAGCGCTTTATTTCTCCCATGGCTTTGGAATCACCTATAACGATCAAACCGGAATCGTTCCGCCCAAAGATGTGGATGTCATTCTGATCGCTCCCAAAGGCTCGGGTACTTCTTTGAGAAGGCTTTTCGTGGCCGGCAAAGGATTGAATTCCAGCTATGCCGTTTACCAGGATGCTACCGGAAAGGCTCAGGACCGTGTGGTTGCCCTGGGAATTGGTGTCGGTTCCGGCTATCTTTTCGAAACCGATTTTAAGAAAGAAGTCTTCAGCGACCTGACCGGAGAAAGAGGCGTTCTGATGGGTGCCGTTGCCGGGATCATGGAAGCTCAATACAACAAGCTCCGCTCCAAAGGCCACTCTCCTTCGGAAGCTTTCAACGAAACCGTGGAAGAGCTGACCCAGAGCCTGCTTCCGCTGGTAGGAGAAAACGGCATGGACTGGATGTATGCCAACACTTCCACCACGGCGCAGCGCGGTGCCCTGGACTGGAAAAACCGCTTCCGCGATGCTGTGGCCCCGGTTTTTGATGAGCTGTACGACAGCGTGGCTACAGGAAACGAAGCCCGCATCACCATCGAAGCCAACCGCCAGCCCGATTACCGCGAAAAGCTGAGCGAAGAGCTCAGGGAAATCCGGGAGTCTGAAATGTGGCAGACCGGTGCGACGGTCAGAAAGTTACGCCCTGAGAACGGGTAAATTTTCTCTATATAATTGCCGGCCGGGGTTCCGAAAGGGATCCCGGTTTTTTTGTGCGACAAAGATTTCAGAAGCCAGGCGCATAAAGACCATATAAAATTGTCATTATGACATCAGAATAAAATTTTGTCACACAGGGTTTAATGACAACATCCCTGCATCGTCATCGCGAGGAGGCGACCGACGAAGCGATCTCTCCCGTTACTAAATTTTTTAATTATGAGATTGCTTCTTCCTCGCCTATGGCGAGATCATCGCAATGACGTACATTTTTTATGGCTAAATTTCTTTAAACAACAATTTCCAATGGCGTTGTCACAGACGAATGAAAGCGACAAAAACAACATTTTACAAAAGTCGCGTACTTTCTTCGGTTATTTTGGGCATTTCATGAATAGCCGTATATTTGCTTCTTTGAACAAATTCCGGACAGGGAAATTTTAGTTGTCTGGTTCACAAGATAAAGCAACGGTCATGAAATACAAAAGAATTTTACTGAAACTGAGCGGCGAGGCCCTGATGGGCAAAAAGAATTACGGCATCGACTCCGAAACGCTCACCGCTTACTGTAATGACATTACAGAAATTGTCCATCAGCACATCCAGACGGCCATCGTGATCGGCGGCGGGAACATCTTCCGCGGGTTGCAGGGCGCAGCCGAAGGCTTCGACCGTGTCCAGGGCGATTACATGGGCATGCTGGCCACCGTGATCAACTCCATGGCCCTGCAGGCGGAACTG
Source organism: uncultured Lentimicrobiaceae bacterium (assembly GCA_964456625.1). Lineage (GTDB taxonomy): Bacteria > Bacteroidota > Bacteroidia > Bacteroidales > F082 > Sulfidibacterium. The sequence goes on from CAYWBO010000090.1 coordinate 9,550, forward strand.
GAAAAACAGGGACTGAAAGTAAAATTGCTTTCCGGATTGTATATCGATCCCATCACCGAATCCATCAGCGGGCACAAAGCCATCGAGTACCTCGAAAAAGGCTACGTGGTGATCCTGGCCGGCGGTACCGGAAATCCGTTCTTTACCACCGATACGGCCGCTGCGCTGCGGGGCGTGGAAATCCATGCCGAAGTCCTGTTAAAAGGCACCCGCGTGGACGGCGTTTATACCGCAGACCCGGAAAAAGTACCCACCGCTACCAAATACGATACGCTGACCTTCGACGAAGCCTACCAGAACAACCTCAAGGTGATGGACATGACCGCCTTCACCCTGTGCAAAGAAAACAACCTGCCCATCCTGGTCTTCGACATGAACACCCAAGGCAACCTGCAGAAAGTCGTGGCCGGCGAAAAGATCGGGACGCTGGTGACAAAATAATCGCCTTACACAGACTGGCGCGCGTTTTCAACGCGTGACA
>CAYWBO010000091.1:0-9799 GCA_964456625.1 uncultured Lentimicrobiaceae bacterium
GCCCCATTTTAACAAAAAACCCCCGACATCGCTGCCGGGGGCACCCTTAAAAACAGATCCCTCAGGGATCAGTAATCTACAATCATGCGGGCTTTCAGATAGCCGTTGTAGAAGTTGGCATCACGGCGTTTGAAGAGCTTCATCAGGTTGTCGAGCTGGTTTTCCAGCAATTCGGCAGCCCGGGTAAAGAGCTCTTCGAGGCCCAGCGTGGCCACCGCCGATTTGATCTGATACTCCCGCGGCTGCCCGTTGAGTTCCAGCATGCGGTCGTAATCGGCCTGAATACCGGCAATCTGTTCTTCCGTCAGCCCGTAATCGGCCGTCAGAGCCTCCTTGTTTTCCGTGGCCGCATCGATGATCTGTTTCACCTTGCGCATCATATCGTCATACCGCATCCTGTAAAAATCGGAGGCATTGTTCGACATGGCTTGCGCCAGGGCCTGATTACCGGTCATCTGGGCATACACTTCCACCACGTCGTTCATGATGTCCGCTTTTTCAGCGAGCGTGCGTTTGAGTTCCAGCTTGAACTTACCGGGATGCACCTGGGCATCCTGCTGTTCAACCGCCGTGGCATCAATGGCCTGGCTTACTTCGTTGAGCTGGTTTTTCACTTCACCGATCCGGGCAATGCTCTGCCAGACGGTGGCATGTTGGTCGAGGAAAGACAAGGTAGCGTCTACCATGTGCTTTCGGTTTAATTGTGATTTTAACATAGCAATAAAATTTAAGTGAATAATTAGTGGTGCCTTGGTAACAGCCTGGCGGCTGTCAAGGACTTTATTTCTGTCAGTGTTATGAGGTTCGATTGGGAGTTTATGAGGTATGATTGGAGGTTTATGAGATACGATTGGGGCTTTATGAGCAACGATTGGAGCTTTATGAGGTTCGATTGGGGCTTTATGAGGTACAATTGGAGGTTTATGAGCAACGGTTGGGGGTTTGTGAGGTACGATCGGAGGCTTATGAGGTACGATCGGAGGCTTATGAACAGCGATCTGTCGGTTATGAGACGCTGTCAGCGGTTTTCCTGGTTGTAATATGTCGGTTGTTCGGGCCATCTTGTCGGGTTGCACAAGGGTTGCTCCATGGCAATGCACCGTCCAATTCAAAAGCCTGCGTCTTTCGCGCCAATTCACATACAACTGAGAGGGAACAGTTTTGAGAACCGGGTTCATTGCCGTTGGTCTGCCAAATATAGTAAAAAAATTCACCTTTAGCAAGTTATCTTCCGAAACACGACCGGAAAGCCGGAAGGAAACGTAAAGAATAATAATTTTTACTTCTTTTTTCGCCCGCCCGAAAGGGACAATTTTCAGAGGAAATTGCTAAATTCGTGAGATTAAAAACCCTCACAAACCAACGTTGCAACCGTGTTGGGATGAGCGGGGTAAACAAATGCAAAAGGATAACATCATGAAAAAAATATTTTTAGTCGTTTTGATAATATGGGCTTTTTCGCCGGCTTACGCCCAGATCGGAGAGAAGAATTTTATCGATCAGCATTATATCGAGGTAACCGGGAAAGCGCAGATGGAGGTAGCGCCCAATGAGATCTATCTGAAGATCCTGGTGAACGAAAAAGATTTTAAAGGCAAACAGGATTTGAAGAAAATCGAGGAACAGATGATCAAAAAACTTTCCGGGCTGGGCATTGACGTTTCGAAACAACTTGCCGTCAAAGACATGGCCAGCAATTTTCAGAAATACTGGCTGAAACGCACCGGGATCAATACCTCGCGCGAATACCAGCTGAAGGTAACAAATGCCGAAACAGCCGGAGAAGTCATCCGGGAGCTCAGCACGCTCGGGATTTCGGATATTTCCATCGAAAAAGTAGAAAATTCCGACATCCAAAAATACCGGACCGAAGTAAAAGTCATGGCCATTAAAGCGGCCCGGGAAAAAGCAGTCGCACTGGCAAGCGCCATCGGCCAGAAAATCGGGCAGGCCATTTATATCCAGGAAATAAACAACCCCGTCTATAACGCGCTTCGGGGCCAGATCAGAGGCGTGTCAAGCATCCTGGTAAAAGGATATGGCAACGCCATCAAACCGGAAGCAGAACAACCCGACATTCAATTTGAGAAAATAAAACTGGAATATTCCATATTGGTACGGTTTGCTCTTGAATAGTGCCGCACTCACGGCACATTCATTGACTGCAAACAATAAGAAAACTGAAAACAAACTCAAAAACCCATGAAAAAATACCTGTCAGCAGCAGATTCGACCGTCATCGTTATCACCTTTCTGCTCTTTGCCATCGCCCTGTTCGCCAAAGGATTCACCCATGATCTGCTTTTGGAATCCGGCGTGTTGCTGGTTTCCATCAAGATCATCATGATGAGTTACAAAAACATCAGTTCCGTCAAGGCCATCATGAAAGAACTGGATGAAATAAAGCAGGCCATTCTTGCATTAAAAGAAGATCAGAAGCGTTGATCAGAAAGGAACCATGCCGGGTTGAATCCTGATTTTCAAATCTTCGGTCTTCGGTTTTCAGTCCCAAATTTTCACTAATTTTGCCTTTTTCAAAAAAGGACAACTTACGTTTTATAAAATTATTAAAATCAAAATATTATGGCATTCAATATCAGAAACCGGAATTTTTTGAAACTGCTGGATTTCACGCCCAAAGAGATCAAATTCATGCTGGACCTGGCCGCCGACCTGAAAAAAGCAAAATATAACGGGACCGAACAACCCAGGCTGAAAGGGAAAAACATCGCCCTGATCTTTGAAAAGGCCTCCACCCGTACGCGTTGTGCTTTCGAAACCGCCGCGTATGACCAGGGAGCCCGGGTAACCTATCTCGGACCCACCGGTTCACAGATCGGTAAAAAGGAATCCATGAAAGATACCGCCCGTGTGCTGGGCCGTATGTATGATGGTATTGAATACCGCGGATTTGGACAAGCTATTGTAGAAGAATTAGGAAAATATGCCGGCGTTCCGGTATGGAACGGCCTGACCAATGAATTTCATCCCACACAGATCCTGGCCGATTTCCTCACCATGATGGAACATTCCGACAAGCCGTTGCACCAGGTTTCGTTTGCTTACTGCGGCGATGCCCGCAACAACATGGGCAACTCGCTGATGGTAGGTGCCGCCAAAATGGGCATGGATTTCCGTGCCGTGGCTCCCAAAGCCATGTGGCCGGAAGAAGCCCTCGTGAATACCTGCAAGGAAATCGCCGGGGAAACCGGCGCGAAGATCACCCTCACCGAAAGTGTGGACGAAGGCGTGAAAGGTGTGGATTTCCTCTATACCGACGTGTGGGTTTCCATGGGTGAACCCGATGAAGTTTGGGAAGAACGCATCAAGCTGATGCTGCCTTACCAGGTGAATATGGAAATGGTAAAGAAAACCGGCAATCCGAAAGTAAAATTTCTGCATTGCCTTCCCGCTTTCCACAACCGTGAAACCGTCGTCGGCGAAGAGATCTACCAGAAATTCGGCGTCGCAGCCATGGAAGTCAGCGATGAAGTTTTCGAATCGGAACATGCTGTTGTGTTTGATGAAGCCGAAAACCGTCTGCACACCATCAAAGCCGTGATGGTAGCTACTTTGGGAGACTAAAGACCGTTGTAAGACGATGGTCAAACAGTTGTCAGGTGATATCAGACAATTGTTTGACTACTGTTTGACTACGGTATGACTATTGTCTGACCAATGTCTCATTTCCAAAAAGTTAATACTTCTTAACGCATCTTATATCATTCAAATTATTCGTAATTTTGCCCTATGATGGATATGGAGCAATTCAAACAGGATTTAGATGAACTTTTCCGGCTGTTCAACAAGCTCATGGAGAAGCAGGAGACTGGTATGGAAGAAATTCCGGGCATCAATAAAATGATGTTGCAACAGTTCAAATTCTTCTTTAATAATTACGAGCAGATGAAAGATCAGATTGCCTACCAGCTACAGGGACAGTTCGGAGAGTCGGTGCAGGATATGGTCAAGACCCTGATCCAGCAGCTTCGTGAAGAGCTGGGTGAGGATGATTTTATGCTGGAAGAGGAAGACAATGCCGCTACAAAAGAAATCGATACCATCATCTCGGAGGACAAACCCGTCGGTGCTTTGGATCCGCAAAAAGAGATTGCAAAAATTGATGAACTGCTGAAAAACAAAAACCTCACGCCCGAGCAAATTGATCAGCTGTTAGATCGCCGTTCCAATCTGAAATAATCTGACCGTCTCTTTTATGCTGGAAAAAATCAAGAACCGTATTCTCAACTATTTTAAGACCAAGAAGCTTTTTTCCATCATCACGGATTTTTTGTTTGTGATCCTGGTGATACTGCTGCTGACACCTACGACGCGCAAGCCTGTCTCTGCTTTCATGATCCGCATGGTTTCTTTTCCTCCGTCATCACTGAAGACTTCCGAGCGGTTTACCATCAGCCCTGAGGCCCGGCAATGGGAGTTCAGAGAGCTGTCGGGAAAAACGGTACGCTTTGACCAGCTGCTGGACAAACCGGTTTTTGTAAATTTCTGGGCCACCTGGTGCCCCCCCTGTAATGCGGAACTTCCGGGCATTCACGATCTTTATGAGCAATACAAAAACAAGGTGAATTTTGTTTTTCTCAGCGACGAAGCCCCCGGCACCATCCGGACTTTTATTTTGAAACATCAATACGAAGACATGCCGTTTTACCGTTATAACGGGGTACCCAAGGATTTTTCCAGCAACAGCATTCCTGCCACCTTTATCATTTCCCGGGAAGGAAAAGTAGTTTTAGAAAAAAGAGGGGCTGCGAGATGGGATTCCGACAGGGTAAAAACATTGTTAAACAAGCTCCTGAACGACGCTTCGCAATAGGGTTAATTTTATATCTTTGACAACTAATTTAAACGAATAAAAAATGAAAAAGTTTTCCTTTGGCTTCCTGATGATTTTTCTTTTTGCAACCGCGCAAATGTCAGCTCAGGTGTCCGCCACAACTGTAAAGCAGAAAATTAATATCGGGGTAGATGTGTTTTCGGACGTGTGGTTCAATGTTCCTTCTGACATGACCGTCAAGAATCTGAACCCGTCGGCAAACGTATTTGCAACCTATAATTTCCTGGTGGGAGCCAAGAAAACAGGCAACACCATTTTTTCTATCGGTCTGGGAATCGGAACACATGTATTGAGCAGCAAGACCAATTTCATTAAGGATGTCAAAGCAGACACCATTACCTTTACTACTGTTCCTTCCGGAATCAGCATGAAAAAAAGTAAAATGACCATCACCTCCCTGGAAGTTCCGGCTGAGTTGAAATTCAAGCTCAAACACGGATGGCATGCCGGGATCGGGTTTAAAATTTCCATGGTGATCAACAGCAAAGAAGCTTACACCGGAACACTTTCGTCCGATGGGATCACCCGTCAGGTGAAAAATAAGGGCATTTATCAGCTGAACGCGACAGGTTATACTCCCTCGATCCGGTTCGGATATAAAAGTTTTGACTTCTATGCCGGTTATCAGCTGATCTCAACCTTCAGAACCGGCCACGGACCGGCTTTACATCCTTTCTCAGTCGGTATCACCATCACTCCTTTCTAAAAAGGATACAGAAAATTTAAAAGGAAGGCTGTCTGAAGATTTCGGGCAGTCTTTTTTTGTAAACAATTGTCAGACCCTGGTCTAACGATCCTCAAACAATGACAATTACTTAGCGCTCGTTACTCGTTTATTCCATCTAAAGGAACCGTCGTCAAGCTATCAAAAACAAAGCTATCATCACGGCGAAGCCTATGACATAACCCATATAGATCTGTCTTGGCCAGTGTGCTTCGGCTTTTAACCGGGCATACCCGACGAGGCCTGAAAGCAAGATCACCAGTGCGATCCAGAACAGCGGCAGTAAATGAAAAAAGAAAGCCAACCCCGTCAAGGCGCCGGAAAAACCGCCCCAGGAAACCATGTGCAAGCTGATTTTACTGTAGTTGTTGATCAGCAAAGTCAGAAGCGCCAGGATGGCCGAACCCACCAAAAAGACGTTCATCACGGGCAAGGCTCCCTGTTTGTTCATTGTATAATACGACAGGTAATAGAAACCCGCCATGATCAGCAACGGATAAACACGATCGTTGCGCAATTCCATTTTCAGACTTCCCACCAGTTTGAAGCGCCACAGGACAAAGATCACCATGGCGGGAATGGCCCCGGTCATCAAAAAGACATACAGTAAGACAAAATATTTTATCCTGATCAGCTCCACCGGAAGGAAATAGATCGGGAACTGAAAGATGATCAGCACAAAAAACGAAGGCACCAGCAACGGGTGTAAAACGACTGAAAGAATATTTGTAATCTTTTTCTCCATATTTCTAACTACTTCTACCCGTTTCCGGTCAGGAAACAGGCATCCACTTTTTATAATTTACTGAACGAAGACAGCTGTTAAGAAGAAAGCTCTCTCCTCAACCGGGCCACCGGAATCCCCATCTGCTCCCGGTATTTTGCCACGGTACGGCGGGCAATGGGATATCCCTTTTCCTTCAGCTGATTCATCAGATATTCATCCGTAAACGGATCGGATTTGTCTTCCGAACCGATGATATCCTTCAGAACGGTTTTCACCTCGCGCGTGGAAACCTCCTCGCCGTCTTCTTTTTGCATGGACTCACTGAAAAAACTCTTCAGCAGCTTCGTCCCGAAAGGCGTTTGTACATACTTACTGTTGGCCACCCGCGAAATGGTCGAAATATCCATGTTCACAACATCGGCGATGTTTTTCAGGATCATGGGTTTCAGGTCGGCTTCGTTTCCCGAAAGAAAATAATCGTGCTGATAGTCCATGATGGCTTTCATGGTGGTATAAAGCGTATTCTGTCTTTGCTGAACCGCATCGATAAACCAGCGGGCAGAGTCCACTTTATTTTTGATAAACGATACGGCTTCCTTGTCCGTCCGGCCCTTTTTTCCATTATTGGACAGCTGATTAAGCATATTCACATAGGAATTGCTGATACGCAACTCGGGCGTATTCCAGTTATTGAGCGATAGTTCCAACTCCCCGTCGTTGTTTACGATGGTAAAATCGGGAACGATGTACTGGGTGTCTTTGGCGGTTTCACTCAGTGAATTGCCGGGTTTCGGATTTAAAGAAATCACCAGGCCGATCACTTTCTGAAGCTGGTCTTCCGTGATGTTGGCCCGTTTCATGATCTTCTGGTAATGCTTTTTGGAAAACTCGTTGAAATATCTTTTGATCAGCTTAACAGCCAGCTCCAGGTTCTCTGAATTCTGCTCTTTTTGCTTGTGATGCAACTGGATTAAAAGGCATTCCTGCAGGTTGCGTGCACCCACGCCCGGCGGGTCAAAATCCTGGATCACATCCAGCACTTCCTCTACCTCGGCAGCAGAAACTTCCAGATACTCCATAAAGGCCAGATCGTCCACCATCGAAGGCACCGAACGCTGCAGGTATCCCGATTCGTCGATGTTGCCGATGATATACAGCCCGATCTGATATTTGCGTTCGTCCATGTCACGCAGGCCCAACTGTTCTTTTAAATATTCGTGAAAAGTAAATCCGGTGGAAAAGGGAATTTCTTTCTGCTCTTCATCCCGGCTGCGGTTGTTAACCTGTAGTTTGTACTCAGGAATTTCGTCTTCACCCTTGTAATAATCGTCGATATCGAAATCATCCTTTCCCAGCGCCAAATCTTCCTGAGAATCTTCAAAATCGACCTCGTCAGAGGAATTATTTAATTCTTGCTCGGCAGATTCGCCGCTTTCCAGTCCTTCGGTTTCGAGCGCAGGGTTTTCTTCTATCTCCTGCTTGATACGCTGCTCCAGTTCCGTGGTCGGGATCTGCAACAACTTCATCAACAAAATCTGCTGAGGAGACAGCTTTTGCAATAACTTCTGTTGTAATCTTTGGTTCAGCATGAAGCTCTAATCTATCTTGGTTTTATACAAATGTATAAATATTTTAAATCTGGCATGATTTTAGTTGTTAAAGTTTTTTTAACAACCTCTTTTGCACCTGAAAATCCTTCACGATGGTCTGGGAAAGGGCCAAAATCCGCGAGGTCCATATTGCATCAAAATGCTAATATTTTCCCTGATTTTCAACATCTTTACAAAAAACTTCCGAATCGCTGCCGTCAGTTCCCTGAAATTTAGTTTTTTTGCAAATTCATTTAATCAGTTAAGGAAGTGAAACGAACAGAAATCAAAACGCTGCTGCAACGGACAGATTACGGGAGTGCCATGAACGTAAAAGGATGGGTCAGGACCAAACGGTCCAGTAAAAATGTGGCTTTTATCGCCATGAACGACGGAAGTACCCTGAATAACGTACAGATTGTGGTGGAAATGAATGCGGAAAACGAGAAACTTCTGAATCATATCCATACGGGAGCATCTCTTTCCGTAGACGGGGTTTTGGCAGAATCAATGGGTAGCGGTCAGAAAGTGGAAGTCCAGGCAACAGCCATCGAAATTCTGGGCGAAGCCAATCCGGATGAATATCCGCTGCAACCCAAAAAACACAGCCTGGAATTCCTGCGTGAGAAAGCGTATCTCCGTTTCCGTACCAGCACTTTCAGCGCAGTGGCCCGCGTGCGGCATGCCATGATTTTTGCCATTCACCAATTCTTTAACGAACGGGGTTTTTACAACATCCACACGCCGATTATCACCGGCTCCGATGCCGAAGGTGCCGGAGAGATGTTCCAGGTTACCACGTTGGATCTGGAGCATTTGCCCAAAAATCCCGACGGTACCATCGATTACAAAAATGATTTCTTCGGAAAAGCCGCCAACCTCACGGTTTCCGGTCAGCTGGAAGGCGAACTGGCTGCATTGGCACTTTCGAATATCTATACTTTCGGACCGACTTTCCGTGCCGAAAATTCCAATACCACCCGGCACCTGGCCGAGTTCTGGATGATCGAACCGGAAATGGCCTTTTATGATCTGACCGACAACATGGATCTGGCGGAGGATCTGCTGAAATATGTAGTGAAATACGGACTGGATCATTGCCAGGAAGATCTGGAATTTCTGAGCAAACGGCTCCAGGAAGAAGAAAAGAATAAAAAGGCAGAAGAACGTTCCATGGAACTCATCGAAAAGCTGAATTTCGTATTGGACGAACCTTTTGCCCGGGTCACCTATACGGAAGCCATCAACGTCCTGATGAATTCCAAACCCAACAAAAAGAAACAGTTCCAGTATGTGATCGAAGGCTGGGGCGCCGATCTGCAATCGGAACATGAAAGATATCTCGTTGAAAAGCACTTCAAAAGGCCCGTGATCCTGACCGATTATCCTGCCAGTATCAAGGCTTTTTATATGAAACAAAACGACGACGGAAAGACCGTTCGGGCCATGGACATTCTGTTCCCGCAAATCGGGGAAATTGTCGGGGGCTCGCAGCGTGAAGAAAGCTACGAAAAGTTGTATGCAAAGATCAAAGAATTGAATATTCCCGAATCCACGATGTGGTGGTATCTGGACACCCGCAAATTCGGAACGGTGCCGCACTCCGGTTTCGGGCTGGGTTTTGAACGGCTGATCCTTTTCATGACAGGCATGACCAACATCCGCGATGTAATTCCTTTTCCGAGGACACCGCTCAATTTGGAATTCTAAACCGAAAAAAATTTCGATACAAGGTACAGCAAAAAAAGAATTTTTTACTTTTGCAGCCTCATTCGCCAATGGCGGATAATATTGCCCGATGGTGTAATTGGCAACACGTCTGATTCTGGATCAGAAGAGTCCAGGTTCGAGCCCTGGTCGGGCAACAAAAGCCTCCGTGAAAGCGGGGGCTTTGTTGTATAACA
>CAYWBO010000092.1:0-9788 GCA_964456625.1 uncultured Lentimicrobiaceae bacterium
AACCTGATTGATGAAATCAACGTATTTGAGAATGTGGAGATGCCGCTTATTTATCTAAGAATGAAGGCATCGGAACGTAAAGAACGGGTGATGGCAGTTTTGAACCGGATGAAAATCAGCCATAGGGCCAAACATTATCCTCAGCAACTTTCTGGCGGACAGCAACAGCGTGTGGCCATCGCCCGGGCTGTCGTTGCCAATCCGAAACTAATCCTTGCTGACGAGCCTACCGGAAACCTGGACTCAAAACACGGTGTCGAAGTTATCAACCTGCTGAGCGAACTTAATGAAGAAGGCGCTACTATTGTGATGGTCACCCACTCGGAACGCGATGCAGGATATGCCAACCGTATCATAAACTTACTTGATGGTAAAGTACTTATGGAGAAAACGAATGGAAAAAGGGTTTAAAACCAAGAGGGTGGAAAGATAGAAAGACTGGAGGATATAAGGGTTTGGGAGAATTCTAAATGAAAAATACGTGCGGAAGTTCGCACTTTAAGAGAGTTGAGAGCGTGAAGGCTGTAAGGTGAATGGGCTAAAACGCTAATAAATCTAAACATCTACAACACAAAAAATTAAAATGATAAAATTTAAATCAATTTATAAAGGCATCATAAAATTTCCAGTCTCGTCGGGACTGAATATTTTGAGTCTGATTATTGCATTTTCAGGGATTATGACCTTGATCCTTTACGTTACGTACGAAAATTCTTTTGATAAATACAATCAAAATTATGAGTCGATTTACCAACTTCGGGTCAATAAAGCCAGTTTTAATTTACCGGCTCTGATGTCAGGAATTATCGGTAAGAATATCCCAGAAATAGAAAATATTACTCCTTTTCAGTTCGATAATACAGAGGCGACTACAGAAAAACTTAAAAATCAAAATACAAATTATAACGTCCAGGAATTATATGCCGGGAATTCCATCTTCAAGATCTTTACACTTCCTTTTTTGGTAGGCAATAAAGAAACCGCTTTAACCCAACCCAATACAGTTGTTCTTACCCATTCTTTGTCGTTGAAATTGTTTGGTAAAACAAATCCAACCGGGAAAAAAGTTTGGCTTCACAATCATGAATATACGGTTACGGGAGTTATTCAGGACATCCCAAAAACATCTTCCTTTACAGCAGATTGCATCACTTCCTTTAAAACACTTACACAGGACCCAAACAGTGCGGCCAACCGATGGGATGAATGGAGTTATTATATTTTCTGCGAAATTTCCCCGAAAGCCGATGCCAAGGAAGTGACTCAGAAAATTAATCAGATTCCGGAATTGAAAAAACAGGTAATTTCCGACACCCCCGGCAACATCATTCATCTATTTATGAGTCCTTTATCTGATTTGCATTTTTCCCAAAATAAATATTACTTCCATACAGTCAGCAGAACCGTGCTGAACATTTTAATTCTCCTGGCAGTTATACTGGCCGTGATGGGGATTATTAATTTTGTGAACCTTTCAGTTTCCCAGGCAGGGGAAAAAGCAAAAGGCTTCTCCATTCTACGGGTTCTGGGTGCCGGAAAAGAGGTCATCATATTGCAGGTTCTTATCGAATCGATCTTGATATCGCTTGTGGCATTGGCTTTGGCTTTTATAGTTCATTTCTTTATCTATCAACCCATTGAAAACCTGTTCGACATAAGAGGACTAAGCTTTGCAGGCAGATGGGCATGGTATTTTTACTTTATCATCCTGGCTGTTGTTTATGGTATCGTGGCCGGTTCTTATCCTGCATTTTTTGTCAGTTCCTCTCAGATATTGAGTTCAACAAAAGGCAATCCCGGAGTTTTAAGAAAGGGCCAGATGATCAGAAACTCTTTGTTTGTACTCCAGTTTGTTTTTTCCATTGCCCTGCTGATCGCTTCCATCGGGATAGCCAAACAGATCAACTATTGGAAGAATTATGACATTGGAATAAAAAAACAGAACATCATTTGCATCAATACGACAAATAGTATCCGGACGCATTACAAAGCCTTTACCAGTGAAATCATGACCGACCCCAATATTGTTCAGTATACTTATTCTGAATTCATGCCCGGAGCAGTCCTGATGGGATGGGGCAGAGATGTTGACGGTCAGCATATCTCATTGACCTGTTGGCCCGTTGATAAACATTTCCTGGACTTTTTCGGTATTAAAATCGTAAAGGGGCGTCCCTTCTCAAAAACATCCGGGGCAGATATCAATAAATTCATTATCAATCAGAAAGGGGTTCAGCAATTTGGATGGAAAAACCCTTTGGCAAAAACAATTGCCGCCGGCAAAGACGTCTTCGGCTTTTCGTCCGGTCCCATCATCGGTGTTGTTAAAGACTTCAATTTTGCGTCTCTGGAAGATCCTATTAAACCTATGATCTTTTGGCTCACCGATACCCGGAAAGAAGTGTTAATGCTGAGATTAAAACCCAAACATTATACCGCCGCCATCGACCATGTGAAACAGGTCTGGAAACAATTTGAACCGGAGTATGCTTTCGGCTATCGGTTTCTCGACGATTCTCTAAACAAACTTTATTTGAAAGATGAGCGGATTGCCAGTTTTATCAATTTCGTTTCGCTGTGGACTATTTTATTATCTCTTACCGGACTGCTGGGGATTGTAATATTTACCACACGCCGGAAAACCAAAGAAATTGGTATCAGGAAAGTAAACGGGGCCACCGTCTTTGAAATCGTAAAAATGCTGGTCAAGGAATTTGCAAAATGGGTGGTTATTGCCTTTGCACTGGCAGTTCCCATAGCTTATTATGCACTTCATCAGTGGTTGCAAAACTTTGCTTACAAAACCTATTTAAGCTGGTGGGTATTCGTCCTTGCCGGGATTGGTGTCCTGATCATTGCTATGGTCACTATCAGCTGGCAGACATTTATTGCCGCCAGGAAGAATCCGGTTGAGTCACTCAGATATGAGTGACAAAATCCGTGATCGCTCAGTCTAAGGGAAAATAAAAAAGGCCGGACGGATGTCCGGCCTTTTTTCATATAAATCATCTTACTTAAACCCCCGCTCCCTCTTGATGGCTTCATAGGCTTCATTGACCTTCTGGAATTTCTTTTCGGCAGAATGCTGCACTTCTTCGCCCAGGTGCGAAACCAGGTCCGGATGGTATTTTTTGGCCATTTCACGGTAAGCCAGTTTTACTTCCTCATCGGTGGCATCGGGAGAAACCTCCAGGATCTTATAGGCGCTGTCGGTATCTTTCACGAACATGGCCCTCAGCGACTGGAAATCTGCGGCTCCGATGCCCATGGCCCCGGCAATCTGGCTGATCACATCGGCTTCATTTTTATCCACCTTTCCGTCTGCCTGTGCGATCCCAAACAAATAATGCATCAGCTGCAGGCGGGAGGAATAGTCCATAAAACGACCGATCTGGCGGCTCACATCCATCACGTTGATGTCGCTTTTCAGGATCTCACCCAGCATTTTAATGTATTGCTGGGAAGCCGCCAACCCAAAATTCTGGATGTAAAAACTCTTCACGTAATCCAGTTCCGATTTCCGGACCGTTCCGTCGGCTTTCATCACGGCAGCTGTCAACACCAAAAGACTGACATTGAAATCCCCGGCCCGTGTGGGCGCTCCGATGCCCAGTCCCTGGCCATACTGACCCCGCTCAAACATGGAACCCAGCGCATAACCGAGGATCCCTCCTATCGGGCCGTCGAAAGCCCATCCCAGCGCTCCCCCGATCCATTTGGCATAGTTGTTATGCCCGTTGCCGTTGTTGCCACCCGGAGGATTGGTGGGTGGCCTGTTCCCGTTACCGCCGCTGGTATTTGTATAATTAGTGGAATTCGTCCTCGTATGCTGACCGGGTGATTTCTGCCATTTGGAGATGTAATAAACAGCAATACCAATCAGTAATAAAAAAAATAGAAAGCTCATGATGTAAAATAAAGAGGCAAAAGTAAAAAAAGTCAGACAATGGTGAGACAATAGTCAAACAATAGTCAGACAGTGGCCAAACGGTGGTCAGACAATCGTGGCGAGTCACCGAAACCTTTGAACCTTTATGCTTTTGGACCTCGCTTTTTTACCTAAGAAACATCGACCAAATATTCTGATTCCTTGAAAGTGATGCCGTAGGTCTCCAGTTCCTGAAGGATGGGTTCATAAATTTCTTTTGCGATCGGCCGGTGGATTCCGGTTTTGCTGATCTTTCCGGTGGCCAGCAATTTCGTGGCGATCCCCAATGGAAGTCCCACGGTTTTGGCCATGGCCGTTTCCTGCTGGTTTTCACCGATAATGGCCATGGCGGAGATGATCATTTTGGTTTCATTTCCCAGCTGGTATTTGAACTCATGCTGCATGATGAGCATGTCTTTGTCTTCGGGATCGAGTTTCCATTTCTCCATAATGAGCTTTTGCAGGATCTGTGCCGGGGTAGCGTTTTTCAGTCCGATTTTACGTTTGTCGAAGATCCCGAGCCATTTCAGCTTCTCGAAAACCACCGGATCAGACGCATCTTCACTGTAATTCTGAAGTTTGATTTCCACCGGGACGTTGGGTTCGTACTGCATAAAAGAATTGATGAAATCGCGGTAAGTCATGTTCTCCGAATTTTCGATGTGATAAGTATCGTCGGTGGCGCCCAGCTTGACAAACACGTTCCAGGCTTTGGCATATCCGGGCCGGCGCAGCGTGCCCCGATACATCGTCGGGATGTCTTTCAGTCCGTATATTTCACGGTACCCCAAAGAATCGCGGTTGGCATAAGCCTCAAAATCACCGTAATTCAGGATCTTCCGTTTCAGCGTCCGTTCAAATAACCGATAATAGGGAATGTATTTATAGCTTCCCTGCTGGATGAATTTGGAAACGCCGTTGCCGGCCATGACCACATTTCTCGGGTTCCAGGTGAGCTTGTAATTCCAGGGGTTGTTATCACTTTCAGGAGCCACCAGGCCACCGGTAAAAGAGTAAAACGAAAGAATCTCTCCGCCCAGGTCTTTAATCCGGTTGATGACCCGCATGGCCGACATGTGGTCAATACCGGGATCCACACCCAATTCCATCAAAATAGGAATCCCGGCCTTTTGGGCCGCTTCATCGAAAGCTTTCATTTCATCGGTAGCATAAGAAGCGGTAAGCATGGGTTTACGCAATTCCACACATTTCCTGGCAACCAGATGATGCATAAATGCGGGCAACATAGAAACCACGATGTCCGTTTCCGCAATGGTTTTCGTACTTGCTGCATCGTCATTAATATCAAAGGGAATGGCCTTCCCCCGGGCATGGCCGTGCACTTTTTTTGCAGCCAGATTCTGATCGATGTCTGCCACGAGGATCTTCCAGTCGTATTCATCCGCATGATTCAACAAGTATTGAATCAAGCTGGTGGTTGATAATCCCGCACCCAAAACCAAAATTTCTTTCATACTGTTTTAATTTTCAATGTAAATGATAACAGAACGCTAAAATTATAATCGGTTTAAACCTTATTCAAAAAAACGCAAAAGAAAATCTTAAAACCGGGATCAGCTGAAGTACTGATTTAAATATTCATAGTCAGGGGTCAGTTTACCATGATGCAATACCATGGCTCTTTTGAGTGGGGCCGGTATGTTCAGATCCTGAAACATCACATCCAGATCGGCAGTCACAAGTTGAGAAAGGTATCGTATCAACGCTTCACTGAAAGCGACGGATGATTCACGTGGTAACTCGCTGGGCAAAATATCCACAGCCATCACCAGAACCCCTTCTCCTTCAAAACCGGAAACAGGCTCTCTTGTGAGCGGATTATAAACAAACACGGGATCACTGATCGAAGTGCCTTTATGCGTAATCTCCACAGAACCATTTGGATCACAGGTAATATCTCCAATTACCTCTAGTTTTATATTTTGCTGTTGAAATGCCTTTTCCAGGTAGCTTTTGGTGACAATCCGCGGATAACGCGCATCCCAGTAAATGCAATTCATCAACACCGACAGATGGGGCAGATACTGTTCGAAAACCCCCTTAAACTTTTCGGGATGATCATAATATTCCTGAAGTTCAAAAGCCTTCGCTTTGGAAACGGGCCTGGCCAGATGTTCCTCTCTAAAAACGACTTTGTATAAAACGTTAGACGGTATTTTCTTTATGCTTTTCAGCTTTAATAAATCGGCAGGCGAAATCTCAATAACAGGCAACAGATTCAGAATCTCCTGGGCTCCGCCGGAAACGTGGCCGTAACCTGTAATACCGACTACCAGGGGCTTCAATTGCTCGGGCAAACCATTTCTGGCAATTTCCTGCCCCACTTTCGATACAGCCGCTTTGGCCTCCTCCAGCGAGTCATAATGATGCGCTTGCTGCAGGCTCGTAAATGGAGTCTTGATCCCTTTCACTTTCAGCCGCTGACCCAGCGACCATAGTGAGTTGATCATACCTGCCAGCCCCGCAAACCTGCCGAAAAAGATCAGCCTCCTGCCCTTTTCATCCACAATACGCTCATAATCGATCAGGTTGACCTTATGCTCCATCATGTTTTTAAGCAAAGGCATGTTGTATGCCTGGCCCTTTACGGTATGGCTGAAAAAGAGATACGTGCCGTAAGATTTAAAATAATCAAGCGGCATTTCCTTCACGCCCAGAATAATATCGGCATCCATGGGCTCTTCGGTGATCGTCGCTCCTGCTTTACGGTATTCTTCGTCCTTGAAAATTCTTTTTTCGGAAGGAACAACCTCGACGTCAATACCTTTGTCGGTAAGCTGTTTTACATGTTTCGGGATTAAGGGAACGCGTTTCTCCAACACGTATTTATCTTCGTAACGAATTCCAATTTTATGCCTCATACTGTCCATTTATTTCGAGGGACAAACTTAGCAATTTGGGGTGAGAAAACCCTGAAAAACGGTTAAGATTTAATAATTTTAAATAAAATAGATGCCAGGGCACTACTTCAGAAAGAAATAAGGAAAATTATCTTAAATAAATTCATTTTTCCGTATTGCAAACGATTGAATCACTCAATTTCGCCGGGGATTCCGAAAAGCGCATGATATTGACTTTTCTTAACGGTGATGACCCCTTCGCGATTCCCTTGCTAACAGGAATTTGCTATCTTTGTTCCCTCGAAAACAGAATGCATTTCTAACAAATTAAATAATTCAAAACAAAATGTCTAAAACGAAGAATGTTTATCTCTTTGGCGATCGCAAAGCCGAAGGGAATGCACAGATGAAAAACCTTCTTGGAGGAAAAGGTGCCAACCTTGCCGAAATGAACCTGATCGGCGTTCCCGTCCCTCCCGGCTTCACCATCACCACCGAAGTTTGTACGGCGTACAACGAAAAAGGGCGTGATTATGCCGTTGAACTGATAAAAGAAGAAGTGACCAATGGTATCCGCCATATCGAAAATATCATGGGAACCAAATTTGGTGACCAGCATGATCCTTTGCTGGTATCCGTTCGTTCAGGTGCCCGCGCTTCCATGCCCGGCATGATGGACACCGTGCTGAACCTCGGACTGAATGACAATGCCGTCAACGGAATTGCCAAAAAATCAGGAAATCCTCGTTTTGCATGGGACTCTTACCGTCGTTTTGTGCAGATGTACGGCGACGTGGTTTTGGGAATGAAACCCGAATCCAAAGAAGACGAAGATCCCTTTGAAGTGATCATTGAAGAAGTTAAAGAAAAACGCGGCGCCAAACTCGACACCGAACTTTCTGCCGACGACCTGAAAGAACTGGTGACGCTGTTTAAAGCTGCCGTAAAAAAACAAACCGGAAAAGATTTCCCCGAAGATCCGTGGGAACAACTCTGGGGCGCCATCATGGCTGTTTTCGACAGCTGGATGAACGACCGCGCCATCCTGTACCGTAAGCTGAACAAGATTCCCGACGAATGGGGAACCGCCGTAAACGTGCAGGCCATGGTATTCGGCAATATGGGCAACAACTCCGCTACCGGTGTGGCTTTCAGCCGTGACGCTGCCACCGGTGAAAATCTGTTTACCGGAGAATACCTCATCGATGCTCAGGGCGAAGATGTGGTGGCCGGTATCCGTACCCCCCAACAGATCACCAAAGAAGGTTCGTACCGCTGGGCCAAGCTGGCCGGCGTTAGCGAAGAAGAAAGAGCTTCCGTGTATCCTTCCCTGGAAGAATCGATGCCTGCCGTTTATGCTGACCTTTTCCAGACTCAGAAAAATCTGGAAGACCACTACCGTGATATGCAGGACATGGAATTCACCATCCAGGATGGAAAACTGTGGCTGCTGCAAACCCGTAACGGAAAACGCACCGGCGCTGCCATGGTAAAAATCGCCATGGACCTGCTTCGCGAAAAACTCATTACGAAGGAAGAAGCGCTGATGCGCGTCGAACCCGATAAGCTGGATGAATTGCTCCACCCTGTTTTCGATAAAGACGCCATCACCGCTGCAAAAGTAATGGCCAAAGGCCTTCCGGCATCTCCGGGTGCTGCCACCGGTCAGATTGTCTTCCACGCCGATGACGCCGAAAAAGAAGCTGCCAATGGCAAGAAAGTGGTTTTGGTCCGTATCGAGACCTCACCTGAAGATTTGAAAGGAATGAATACCGCCGAAGGGATTCTGACCGCACGCGGCGGAATGACCTCCCACGCTGCCGTTGTGGCCCGTGGTATGGGTAAATGCTGTGTCTCCGGTGCCGGAAGCATCAAGATCAACTACAAAAACCGCACCCTTGAAATGGACGGCAAAGTCTATAAAGAAGGCGATTTCATTTCGCTGAACGGAAGTACGGGTCAGGTTTACGACGGGATGATCAAAACCGTCGATCCTGAAATGAGCGGCGATTTCGGTAAGCTGATGAAACTGGCTGATAAAAAAGCCGATCTCTATGTCCGTACCAACGCCGATACGCCGCACGACGCACAGGTGGCCCGTGACTTCGGTGCTCAGGGTATCGGCCTCTGCCGTACCGAGCACATGTTCTTCGGTGGCGACAAGATCATCGCCATGCGCGAAATGATCCTGGCCGAAGACGAAGCAGGAAGAAGAAAAGCCCTGGAAAAATTACTGCCCATCCAGCGTGCCGACTTCGAAGGCATCTTCGAAGCCATGGAAGGCCTTCCGGTAACCGTCCGTCTGCTGGATCCTCCCCTGCATGAATTTGTACCTCACGATGACAAAGGACAACAGGAAATGGCTGATGTCATGGGTGTTTCCGCTCAGGAAATCAAAGCCAAGGTGGAAGAACTCAGCGAAGTAAACCCGATGCTCGGACACCGCGGCTGCCGTTTGGGAAATACCTATCCTGAAATTACCGAGATGCAGAGCCGTGCCATTATCGAAGCTGCTTTGAATCTCAAAGGCCGTGGGGTTGAGGCGCATCCTGAGATCATGATCCCGCTGGTGGGAACCATCGCCGAACTGAAACTTCAGGAAAAGATCGTCCGTGAAACCATCACCAAAGTCTTCGAAGAAAGAGGCGAAAGCATCGATTACCTGGTAGGTACCATGATCGAAGTGCCCCGTGCTGCTTTGACAGCCGACAAGATTGCCGAATCAGCAGAATTCTTCTCCTTCGGTACCAACGACCTCACCCAGATGACCTTCGGTTATTCCCGTGATGACGCCGGAAAATTCCTGCCCATTTACATCGAAAAAGGCTTGTTGAAAAACGATCCTTTCCAGGTGCTGGATCAGGAAGGTGTCGGACAGCTGGTTGAAATGGCCGTGAAAAAAGGACGCAAGACCCGCAAGAAAATCAAATTGGGTATCTGCGGCGAACATGGCGGCGAACCCAGCTCTATCGAATTCTGCCACCGTGCAGGTTTGAACT
>CAYWBO010000093.1:0-9142 GCA_964456625.1 uncultured Lentimicrobiaceae bacterium
GAATTTATCCTGCGCTTTGCGATCTGCGTTTCCTCAAACCGCTGGATGAAAGTTTGCTGAAGGAAATCTTTATAAAATACAAATACATCATTACCATAGAAGACGGTGTCATCCAAAACGGAATGGGAAGTGCCGTGGCTGCTTTGGCTACGCTAACTTCTTCGGATATCAAACTGGTAAACCTGGGCATCCCTGATTATTTTGTGGAGCAGGGAAGCAAAGATTCTCTTTACCATGAGTGCGGCATGGATGTGGAAGGAATTAAAGCAGCTGTGAAGAAACTGATAAAGAACCGCTAGTTCCGGGATAATGTTTCTATCTCAATGAAAATTTTACAGGAAGATTAAATAAGGTTCTAATCGGTTTCCCGTCAAGTGTGGCTGGAGTCCACTTAGGCATCTCTTTGATCACCTGCCAGGCTTTAAGATCAAGAAATGGGTCAACGCTTTTTTTAATCGAATTGGGTACCGGTATTCCATCCTCGTTAATAACGAATCGGATGATCACGGTTCCAGAATGTTGCATGGCTTTTGACATTTTCGAATAATGAATGTGGGATTCTAGAAAGGCCATCAAAGCTTTTATTCCTCCCGGAAATTGCGCCACTTTAATGAGTTTCCTTCTCGGATCATCTTTCTTTAACAAAAATGGACAATTAACAGGAGTATCGGAGTATACAAGTTCTCTAAAATCTTTTCTATAGACAAGATCGCCGAATTTATCATATTTATACCAGATACCGTTAGCATGACCGTTCAGGGTCTTAATGACCGTCAAAAGCTGGTTCTCTTTTATTGCGTACGATTTAAAAACGACCGTATCTTTTTTTGTAAACCGGACCAATTTGTAGTTTGCTTTATGCTTACTAACTACTTTTTTAAATCTTGAACTTTTGTAATAAATGGTTTTAGTTTGTGCCTGAAGCCCCAAAAAGCTGAGGGCCAGCATGAGGATGATAAATATACGTTTCATAATTATTGAATTTTTTACAAAACTCTTATGAAAATTTAATATTTCAAATAATGCTGATGTTAAAAAAGTAAAATGGGAGATATTTTAGAATGGGAATATATAGACATAAACTTATTATGTATGTCTGCAATCCTCACTACAGATAAGGATACATTCAGGAATATTTCAAAGAGTCAACGGCGGAAGGCAGGACTGTGTGGGGTATTTGGACTTCTGGTGAGAGCACCATAATAGGGACCTCCCATGCCCTTTATGATCCCTACCCCGGGATGAATATCAAAATGCAGACTGACCATCACCTGGATAGGTTTCCCATTCACCTCGCCGGGCGTCCATTTGGGCATTTTCTTGACAAGCTCCCAGGCCTCCAGATCCAGGAAAGGGTCAACGCCTTTGATGATGGAACAGGGTACGGCAGTCCCGTCGCTATCCACATAGATCCGTATCTCCACTGTTCCCTTGTGATGTAATGATTGGGCTTCAATGTCCGGATAATAGATGTTGTTTAAAATGAATATCCGCAGTCCTTTGTCTCCTCCCTGGAATAAAGGCAGTTTATAAGACTTCTCGCTGGAATTGAATTTGTTCTTGACCGGCGCATCGGAGTAAAACAGTTCGTTAAAATTCCACCGGTAATGCTGTTTGCCTTTTTTATTGTAGCTGTACCAGATGCCTACAGGTTTCCCTTTCAGGAACTTGTAATTAAATAAAAACCGGGCCCCTTTGATTTCATAGGCCTGCATCACAGCGGTGTCGTTTATGGCATACCAGATGGTTTTATACCGGGCATTGTTCTCGGGAACTACTTTTTTGAAATGCACACTTTTGTAATAGGTGGTTGTTTGTGCCTGAAGCCCGGCCATGGCCAGCGTCATCAGGAGCGAAATGATAAATAAACGTTTCATAAGTTTGGATTTCCTACAAAGCTCACGGGAAAATTGGCCAATTCCAAATTTTTAACATGAAAATCGTTGAAATCCAACATTATTTAAACAGGGAATAAATAGTCAGACCATAGTCAGACGATGGTCAAACAATTGTCAGGTAATGCTCAGGTTTACAGGCTACGAAGCGTTTTTAATTCTTCGCTTTTCATTTTTTACTTTTCATCCTTTCGAAACTGCGGCATCGGGATCACCGGAAGGCTCTCATGTCCCTGGCTGTCTACAGACTGTACAGCGAAAATATAATTGTCTTTGGAGTAAGGAAGTGTGATCTCGTTTCCCGTTACATAATATTTACGTTGCCACATGGGCTGATCGGTTTCACGCATCAAAACGTAATAACCGGCCGGTTTCACGCCCTGGGTGGGTGTTTCCCAGGTCAGGGTGGTGCTGTTCGTCAGGTCGAAGATCTGCACCCTTGTATTTTGCGGTTCATAGGGAGCCATCGCCAGGTTGGCGAGCGTAGCCAGGTTGATGCCCGTATTTTTCCTGACGTATTCGTAATCGACATATTGCGGCAGATCGCCCAGTTGCACGCCGTTTTCCATGCGTGGCACTTTGTGCGTGTGATCGTAATTCTCATGCGATTCGCAAATCCTTACGGCTGTAAATCCCAGTTTGCTGAAATAATACTGGTCGCCTCCTCTGCCGTAACGGTCAGGTCTGTATACAAGTTTTACGGTAAGCTGATCTACGTAACGTTGCCCGACTTCTTTGACGTACCGTGCCAGTTCGCGGGCTTTGCTGTCGTTTTCTCCAGCAATAAAGGCTCTGAGCCGGGCCATCTTGGGAGTTTCGTAAGCCGGGACTCCTTCACTGAAAACCCTTACTGTCATGTTGTTACTGAGCAAGGTGCCATCGGATCTGCCCTGACCGATCATGTCGTTATTCAGCATGGCCACCAGATTCCAGTTTTCCGCCTTGGCTTTTTCTGCGATGTGTTTTGATCCGTAGAGGCCTTCTTCTTCCCCCGTAACCACGGTAAAGATGATGGTGCCGGAAAATTGACGGCTTGACATGATCCTGACCATTTCCAGAATGGCGGCCACGCCCGATCCGTCGTCGTCGGCACCGGGTTCATAGTCGGTGCTGTCGTTGATGTCGTCGCCTCTGGAATCCAGATGGGCGCTCACCAGAAAGATCCGGTTGTCATCAGGATTGGTGCCTTTCAGCGTGGCAATGACATTTTTTACATGCACGGTTCGGGTGACGCGCGGGTCTTTGGGAGTCAAGGTATAGTTATCGAAAGCAACCGACAGGCGTCCGTGGGATTCCGGTATTGATTTTTCCATTTCGGCTTTCACCCAGTTCCATGCGGCACCGACACCCTCTTTCGGGTTCGTTTGTGTACTCAGCGTATGGCGGGTGCGAAAACTGACGAGTTTTTGAATATCCTGCTTGATCCTGGCTCGGGATATTTCCTGAACCATGTCCTCAATGGTCGTGTCACGGCGAATAATAACCTGTGAAAAAACAGGCGAGAAAGTGAGAAGAATGCCTGCGAGGAGTAACGTATATTTTTTCATAAGCAAAATTTTAAGACTGGTTTTATAAAAACGAAGCAATAACCGGCTAAAGTATTAAAATCTTTGAATAACTGTTCTCATAAGACAGTGACTTGTGGGCCTGAAGATAATTAGGTCCCAAGCGCCAAACGCAGATAAGAAGTGTTTTGCTATCTTTGAAGACAAATACAAATAGCATAATCATTAAAAAAACATGAACATAAACCTGGCTGTACTGATCGATGGTGATAATATTCCATCTGCCTATGTAAAAGAAATGATGGAAGAAATCGCCAAATATGGAAATCCTACGATTAAAAGGATCTATGGCGACTGGACGAAACCGAATCTGTCCAAATGGAAAAATATGCTGCTGGAACATGCCATCACGCCCATCCAGCAATACGGTTATACCACCGGCAAGAATGCTACGGATTCAGCCATGATCATCGATGCGATGGATATATTGTATTCGCAAAAAGTGAACGGGTTTTGTATTGTGTCGAGCGACAGCGACTTTACCAGACTGGCAACACGGCTGCGTGAAGCGGGTATGCAGGTGATCGGCATCGGAGAAAAAAAGACTCCGAATCCGTTTATCGTAGCCTGTGATAAATTCATCTACATAGAGATCCTGAAAACCAAATCCAAAGAGAAAGAATCTGAGGAGGAAAAAGGGCCCGAAAAGGAATCCATGGATAAAATAACCGCCCGTGAGATTCAATTAATAGCAACAACCATCACCGACCTGTCGGATGACGAAGGATGGGCGTTTTTAGGTGATGTGGGCAGCCTGTTGCAAAAGAAACAACCGAATTTCGATCCCCGAAATTACGGCTTTCAAAAGCTGACGCCTTTGATCAAGTCTACCGGAAAATTTGAGATTGAACAACGGGAAAACCCGAAAAGCAGCAACAAACTGATTTTTGTCCGAAGCAAAGGAAAGCGCAGTAAAAGTACTCGTAAATGATGTAGAGGAAGGCCTGTAATTCAGGTGAATCCTGATTCAGGCAAATTGCAAACTTCGTTGGCGCGCGAATGTTTCGCATGCCTTATCGTGCCCTCAAGCATGAACGTAAAAACGGTTTCCCTATCTTTGATCCCCAACCACAAATGATAAAATATGAAAAAGAGATCCTCTCATTTACGAATAAATCTATTGTTTGTCATGGCGGTGCTCATGATGCTCTTTTCCGGTGTTTCTTTGCAGGCGCAGAACAGCCCCATCATCGCCAAAGGCGCGAAGCTGAAGCTGATCTCCAACCAGTTTTCGTTTACCGAAGGCCCTGCAGCAGATAAAAAAGGAAACGTCTTTTTTACCGACCAGCCCAACAACAGGATCTGGGAGTATTCCGTCGACGGCAAGCTCTCGGTTTTTATGGACAGCTGCGGACGATCCAACGGAACTTACTTTGACCGGAAGGGCAACCTCTTGACCTGTGCCGACCAGAAAGATCAGCTGTGGTCCATCGGTCCTGACAAGAAAGTCACGGTGCTGGTCAATAATTTTGAAGGCCACCGCCTGAACGGCCCCAACGATTTATGGATCGATCCCAAAGGCGGTATTTATTTTACCGATCCCTATTACCAGAGACCATATTGGAAAAGGACAAAAAAAGACATCCAACAGGAGCGGGTGTATTACCTGACCCCCGACAAAAAGCACGTGATCATCGTCTGCAGTGATCTGGTAAAACCCAACGGCATCATCGGCACGCCTGACGGCAAGAAGCTTTACGTGGCCGACATCGGCGATTCAAAAACCTATTCCTATGCCATCAATCCGGATGGGACGCTGTCGGACAAAACCCTGTTTGCAAAAATGGGTTCCGACGGTATGACCATCGACAACAAAGGGAACATCTATATCACCGGCAACGGCGTGACCGTATTTGACAAGACCGGCAGGCAGATCGCCCACATCCCGATCGACCAGAAATGGACCGCCAACATTACCTTCGGCGGCCGAAACCGGCACACACTGTTCATCACGGCATCGCACGGGTTGTACAGCCTGGTTATGAAGGTGAAAGGGGTGCGATAGAAAAAAAGGGGCGCAAAATCTGCGCCCCCGACCTCAAAAAAATAGTAAAGCAACGTTAAAAGTTCAAATGGAATTACGCCATCCCGGTAAAGCCCATAAAGGCCAGTGCCAGGATACCGGCAGTGATCAGTGCGATGGGGATCCCGCGCATGCCTTTGGGTACTTCCATCAGTTCGAGATGTTCGCGGATGCCGGCAAAGATCACGAGCGCCAGCGTAAAGCCGATGGCCGTTGACATGGCGAAGACGGTACCTTCCATCAGGTTGAAGTCTTTCTGGATGGTCAGGATGGCGACCCCCAGCACGGCGCAGTTGGTGGTGATCAGCGGCAGGTAAACCCCCAGTGCCTGATACAGCGACGGGCTTACCTTTTTCAGGATGATTTCCACCATCTGAACCAGGGCGGCGATCACCAGGATAAAAACGATGGTCTGCATGAAGGCCAGTCCGAAGGGATTCAGAATATAATACTGGAACAGCCAGGTGGCGATGGTGGCCAGTGTCATAACAAACAACACGGCAGCGCCCATCCCGATGGAAGTATTAATGCTTTTGGAAACCCCCAGAAACGGGCAGATGCCCAAAAATTGCATCAAAACAATGTTGCTGACAAATATGGCCGAGATAATGATGATAAAATATTCCATCGTTCAGATTTTTAAGATGTCTTTTTAATTCTGTTGATAAGTGCGATCAGGTAGCCCAGCGCGATAAAGGCACCCGGAGCCAGGATGAAGATCAGCATGAAGTTGCCTTTGATGAAATGGATCCCGAAGATGGCGCCGCTGCCCAGCAATTCGCGGATGGCGCCCAGCAGGGTCAGGGCCATGGTAAATCCCAGTCCCATGCCCAACCCGTCCACGGTGGAAGACCACGGGCCGTGGCTGGAGGCATAGGCTTCGGCACGTCCGAGCACGATGCAGTTTACCACGATCAACGGGATAAAGATCCCCAACGCTTCATACAACCCGGGCACGAAGGCTTGCATCACCAATTCTACAATTGTCACAAAAGTGGCGATGATCACGACGAAAGCGGGGATTCGTATTTTATCCGGTATCAGGTCCTTTACCAGTGAGACCGCCAGGTTCGACATGGTGAGTACGAAAGCCGTCGCCAGCCCCATGCCCATCCCGTTAAGGGCTGATGTGGTGGTAGCCAGCGTAGGGCACATCCCCAGCAACAGCACAAAAGTAGGACTCTCCTTAAAAAAACCTTTTGTAAAATTCTGTACCTGATTCATTCTTTTCAGCTTTTATGTTTTTACTTATATGGGTTGATGCCAACAGGTTATCAGAATCTGCTTTTATTCTTTTCAAAACTCTTATAAGCCCGTTGGAGTGCATCACAGAAAGCCCGTGAGCTGATGGTGGCCGCGGTGATGGCATCCACATCCCCACCGTCTTTTGTTACTTTCAGATCAAAAGAAGCCGGATTCTTCCCCTCAAACTGATTGGGGAAATCGGAATTTTTGTGCATGATGTTGGTGCCCAGTCCGGGCGTTTCTTTCATATCCAAAACAGCCGTATTGTTGATGGTGCCGTCGGGCAGCAAGCCCACCATCACATCGAACCTCCCGCCAAAGCCTTTGTCGGTGTATGTTTTAATGGCCACTCCGATCAGCTTGCCGCCCTGGGTGGCGATGTTGAACTGCAGCGAGTCGTTGCCTTCGGCGTCAGGGAGCATCACTACCTTCAGACTGTCGAATGCCGGCAGTACCTGCCGGATGGCGGCTTCCTGTTTCTGTTTCTGTGCGATCTCGATGGGCTTTTTCGTAACCACGTAAACAGCGCCCAGTGCCAGGGCGGCAAAGGCCGTAATGACAGAGAGAACAAGCACCATGTTAACAAAATTCGATTCTTTTTTCGAAGCCATTTCTAATCTTTTTAATATCTATTATCACATTCTGTGAATTACTGTCATTTGGAAACCATAACCACCCCCGGTTTTTTCCCGAATCGGCGTGGTTTAAACCCCCTGTTGATGAGCGGCACCACGGCGTTCATCAGCAGGATGGCAAAGGAAACACCTTCCGGATAAGCGCCCCAGACGCGGATCAGGATGGTCAGCAGCCCGATCCCGACACCGAATATCAGCTTGCCGTTGCGTGTCATGGGCGACGTAACCATGTCCGTCGCCATAAAGAAAGCGCCCAGCATCAGCCCGCCGGTGAGTAACTGGAAAAACGGGTCGGCATAGTGTTGCGGGTTGATGAGCCACAAAGCCCCTGAGAAAAGGAATACGGTTACCAGGATGGAAGCCGGAATCTCCCAGGTAATGATCTTTTTATATAGCAGATAAGCGCCTCCCAGAATGATCGCCAGCGCCGAGACTTCGCCCATGGAACCACCCATCTGTCCCATCAGTTCCTGCATATAAGAGGGTAAATGGGGCATGATCTGCGGCAGCGTCTGTCCGGCACGAAGCCCTTCTTTTACCATGCCCAGCGGCGTAGCGCCCGTGATGACATCCGACAGGTTGCCGGGCAATATTTTAGGCACCGGCCAGGTGGTCATCTGGACGGGAAAAGAAATTAGCAGGAATACCCGGGCCACGAGTGCCGGATTGAAGACATTCTTTCCCAGTCCGCCGAACGACATCTTGGCAATGCCGATGGCTACCAGTGCCCCGATGATGATCATCCAAGTCGGGAGATTTGAAGGAACGTTAAACGCCAGCAGGATCCCCGTTACCAGCGCGGATCCGTCGTTGACGGTCAGGGGGCCTTTGAGGATATATTTCTGAATGAGCCATTCGAAAAACAGACAGGCCACCGCCGACAGCAGCATCACCCTAACGGCATTCAGTCCGAAAAAATAAACAGAAACCAGCATCGCCGGTATCATAGCGTAAACTACACCAAACATGATTTTCCTCGTCGATTCATCCCCGTGGATGTGGGGCGAGCCTGATACCGTAAGCATATTCTTCATAACCAATAATTCTAATTTCTTTTTCTGATGATTTCTCCCACTTTGGCTTTGCCCAGGCGCAGATAGTCGAGCAGCGGAATGTCGGCAGGACAGGTGTACTGGCACGAGCCGCATTCGATACAATCCATCACATTTTCTTTTTCAGCCTCGGCATAATGCCGCGTGCGTGCCAGCCGCGACAACAGATAAGGTTCCAGGCCCATGGGACAGACCGTTGTACACCTGGAGCAGCGGATGCACGGATTTTCCGTGGGCCGCGGTGCTACTTCCTCTTCCAGGATCAGGATGCCGGAAGAGCCTTTTACGACCGGCACTTCCGGATTCACCAGGGCTTTGCCCATCATCGGACCACCGTTGATGATCTTTCCCGTGTTTTCAGGGAGTCCGCCGGCAGCTTCGATCAGGGTTTTTACAGGTGTTCCGATGCGGACTTTGAAGTTGGAAGGCGTTTTCACGCCTTTTCCGGTCACGGTAACCACACGGTCGATCAGCGGTTTGTTTTTCTGCACGGCCTCGTAAACGGCAAAAACCGTCCCTACGTTATGAACTACACAGCCCACCTCCACGGGAAGCTTCCCGGAAGGAACTTCCCGGTCGGTGAGTGCTTTGATAAGCTGCTTTTCTCCGCCCTGCGGATATTTTACTTTCAGGGCATGAACCGTGATGCCTTTGTATTTCTGTGCCAGCTTTGTCAGGTGTTGGATGGCGTCGGGTTTGTTGTTTTCGATGCCGATCATGGCTTTTT
>CAYWBO010000094.1:0-5045 GCA_964456625.1 uncultured Lentimicrobiaceae bacterium
GTACGCTTTTGGCGCACACACGCTTTCCAGGCGTGCCTCTTCAGCCACTCGAGCATCTCTCCTAATTTCAGGACGCCAAAAGTAAAAAAATATTCTTACACAACAGTAATTTCTCCTCTTAATGAAGTATTCATGCATTTTATAAACTCCTCCTGGCTAAGGTTCCTTCCCAGCAGGTGCATCATTTTGGATAACATCGCTTCAGTAGTACTGTCGTATCCGCTTAAAACCCCGATATTTCTCAACAAAACAGAGGTATCGTATTGTCCCATTTCGACAGCTCCTGCCATGCATTGCGTTACGTTCACCACGATCGTGCCCGAATCGATACAACGCTTCAAAGCATCAATAAACCAATCCTCTGTAGGAGCATTGCCCGAACCATACGTTTCAAGGATAAGCGCTTTTTGATCGGGAACCGTGAGCGCTGCCAGGACAAACGCGCTGGGAATTCCGGGAAAGAGTTTAAGAAGTCCCACGCGGTTATCGAGTTTTTTATAAACCTTCAACTTTTCATTGTTGGGTTTGAAAATATCGTGTTTGTAAAACCTCAGATAAATACCGGCTTCTGCCAGCAGCGGATAATTGGGAGAAATAAAAGCATTGAAGTTTTCCGTGTTATATTTTACTGTACGGTTGGCCCGCATCAGGCGATTTTCAAAATAAACACAAACCTCAGGTACCATGGCGACGTCCCCTTCACGCTTGGCAGCCAGCTCAATCGCCGTGATAAAGTTCTCTCTGCCATCGGTTCGCAAAACACGCAAAGGAAGTTGTGAGCCTGTAAAAATTACCGGTTTATTCAGGTTCTCAAGCATAAAGCTTAGCGCGGAAGCCGTATATGACATGGTATCCGTACCATGGAGTACCACAAAACCATCATAAGCGTCGTAATTTTTTTCAATCACTGCGGCCAATTCAATCCAGTATTCCGGACGGGAGTTGCTGGAATCAATGAGCGGATCAAAACTGTAAAATTCCAATTGGTAATCAAATCTTTTTAATTCCGGAATCTGATCATAAATACCCTCAAAATCAAAAGTGGTCAGGCTGCCGGTTTTAGGGTCCTGAATCATCCCGATGGTACCCCCGGTATAGATGATCAGGATTTTGATTTCTTCTTCCATGATTTACTCACTTATTATGTAAAAAACAGATTTTCTGCTGTACGCGTGGTCGTTTCAGCCACTTCCTGAAATCGGATATCTTTGACTTCTGCCATTTTTTCGGCAACAAATCTTATATAACTGCTTTCGTTTCTCTTTCCCCGGAAGGGAACCGGAGTGAGGTACGGGGCATCGGTTTCCAGCACCATTTCCTCCAACGGGATTTTCTTGACAACTGCTGCCAGCCCCGAATTTTTAAATGTTACCACCCCGCCAATACCCATCTTAAAGCCGGTATCCATAATTTTTCTTGCTTCTTCCACCGTTCCGGTAAAACAATGAAAAACACCTTTCAGATCATCGGTAAGCTCTTCTTTTACAATTTGAAACGTGATCTCAAAAGCGTCTCGGGTATGAATGGAGACCGGAAGCCGGTATTGTTTTGCAAAACGCAACTGTCGCCGGAACGCATCTTCCTGCTGGCTCCGGTAACTCTTGTCCCAGTAAAGGTCAATCCCGATCTCGCCTACACCCACATAGTGATTTCGTGAAAGTTCATCCGCCACCAATTCCAATTCTTTCTCGTACGCATCGTTGACCGAAGTCGGATGCAGTCCCATCATAGGGAAACAATGACGGGGAAAGGTTTTCACCAGCGACCACATGGCTTCCAGCGAAGTGCTGTCGATGTTGGGAAGCAACATACGTTCCACCTGGTTTTCCAACGCCTTATGGATCACCGTTCCACGATCGGAATCAAATTCCTCCGTATATAAATGAGTGTGCGTATCTACCAACTTCATACTGCAAAAATAGGAAAAAGAAGACGGGAAAGACTGGATCATGATGCAATTCCGGCACAGCAAAATCTCCTTTCTTCAGAACGATATTCAGAGAAGTCCTGCTCCTTTTCTTTCATTTTTACCGGTCGGATTTGATTTACAACCTGAAAAAACTAATTTTGCTTTCCGAAAATCAACTTAACAGGTCATTTCTTATGCATAACCAGACAATTGTAAGTATCCAGAACCTTCAGAAAAAGTACGGACAAAAACAGGTGCTCCATGGAATAGACATGGAAATCACTTCAGGACAGATCATCGGTTACATCGGCCCGAACGGAGCCGGAAAATCGACTACCGTAAAAATCCTGTGCGGATTAATCAGTGAATTTCAGGGAACAGTCAGCATCTTCGGCATGGATCTGCGCACCCGTACCACGGACATCAAGAAGAAGGTGGGTTACATCCCGGAGAATGCATCGCTTTACGAATCGCTTACACCGTTGGAATTCATGGAGTTTATCGGCGAAATGCGTGGGATGACTTCAGCCCAGACCAGGCATAAAGCCGAAGCATTGATGAACATCTTCGAAATGAAACCCAATCTCAATCAGCGGATTTCGACTTTTTCCAAAGGAATGCGGCAAAAAGTTTTGATTTGTTCGGCACTGCTCCACAATCCTGAATTGATTTTTATGGACGAACCCCTTTCTGGTCTGGATGCCAATTCGGTAATTATGGTCAAAGAAATGCTGACGCACCTGGCACGCGAAGGGAAAACCATTTTCTACAGTTCACATATCATGGACGTGGTTGAAAAAATATCCGATCGCATCGTTTTGATCGATCAGGGGAAGGTGATTGCCGACGGGCCTTTCGATGAACTCAACAAGATGGAAAACGACGAAAATCTTGAAAAACTGTTTACCCGTCTGACCGGCAACACCAATCATGGCGAAAAAGCGGAGGCATTTATCAACGCATTCGAAAACTAAGGCCATGATCAAATTTCTCCTTGCTCTATTTATTCCGTTTCGGTGGTTTATCGAAAAAACGGGGGCCGACTACGACCAATTTATCAGAATACTCCGGCTGAAGCTGACGCTCGATGACCGCCGCATGAAAGGTTTTGGTGCAAAATCGGGGAAATCAATACAGAATGCTTTAATTAAACAATCCGCAACCCAGATCATCATGGGGTTTCTGTTTTTTACCTTTTTGTTGATGATCAAATCATCCTTCACGTTTTACTATTTTTCGCACATGTTCACCATGGTCATGATGGCAATGATGATCATTTCCGAGTTTTCCACCATTTTGTTCGACACTGCCGACAACAGCATCATGCAGCCCCTCCCGATAAAAGGAAACACCATCAGCCTGGCGCGAAATGCACACGTCTTTCTGTACCTTTCTCTGATGGCTTTCAATATCTCTTTTTTTACGATAGTGTTGGCTTTCTTTAAATTCGGGATCGTTTCGGCACTGATCTTCATTCTGACCATCATCCTGAACGTGTTATTCACGCTTTTCCTGGCCAACATTTTATACCTCGGAATCATGAGGCTGGCCAGCGGCGAAAAACTTAAGAATGTGCTGATGTATTTTCAGGTAGTCGTTGCCATATTATTCATGGCCGGTTATGAGTTTGGTATCAACCTGGTGGATAAAACAAAAATAGCCAACATGGTTTTGCCGGTCCACTGGTATACTTTCCTGGTACCACCTGCATTTTTCTCCGGGTTCACGGATGCCATTTCGTCGGCAAATTTCGATACACAGCACCTGATCTTCGTTGCGGAGGCCTTGCTTTTGCCCGTTATTGCCATTTATCTGACGGGGAAATATTTAACGCCGGTTTTTAACAGAAAACTGATGGACCTGGAACAGGGCGACCGCGCTTCGAAAGTGTCAACAAAGGTATCACGTCAAGGTATTTGGTACCGGGCAACAGCCCCAATTTTCACAAAAGGCACTGAAGAACGGGCTGCATTTAAACTCATGTGGAAAATGACCGGACGCGAGCGGCTTTTTAAACAAAGCATCTTGCCGGCTTTTGGATACATTGTCATCATGGTTGTGATCCCGCTGCTCAACAAGAATTTCAACTACAACACGTTGATTGAAAGTGATAAATATTTGCTGATTTTGTATGCTTTTGCATTTATCTCGGCCATTCTCCCGGCAGCGATGAGCATAGGAAACAATCAACATGCAGCCTGGATCTTCAAAACACTGCCTTTCGGGAAACCTGCCAATTTATTTAAGGGAAGTATCAAAGCAGCATTTGTCCGGTTTTTTCTGCCGGTTTATCTCGCTTTAGGGATTATCGTCTGCGTCTTCTGGGGAATCCACGTTTTACCCGACGTTTTGATCGTCCTGATGGCCATTTACCTTCTGACTTCCGTAATGGAATTTCTGCAGGTTCCGGTCATCCCGTTCACCATGGAAAAATCGGCCATTGAGGGTGCCGGTAAAGTATTTAAGATCTTCGGTATTATTTTCGTCGCCGTCTTACTTGGATTTCTGCATAAACTCTTACTGGAATGGTTTCCTTATGCCAACCTGATTCTTATTCCGGTTTATCTTGGGGCCATTCTTTATTTTGACCGGGTTTACGTTTACAGGAAAATCACCTGGAAAGAAGTTGACCAGGCCAACAGTTATGCCTGAGCCAGGAATGACTGACACTGAATAATTCAATTTTCGGAAGGTTTTTCCTCCTGCATTTCTTTCAACACTTTGTTCACTTCTTCCTCCGTCTGATACAAAACGGATTTACAGATCCGGATCAACCGGGACGCTTCTTTGACCTTGGCGGCCAGTTCATCCACAGGGATCTCATCACTTTCCAGCCCGGAAACAATCTCTTCGAGTTTTTCCATGGCCTCTTTGTAACTTATCTTATTCATTTTTAACTTGTTTATTCACTTTTTCAACAATTACTTCAACGCTTCCGCGATGCAATTTTGTATGCAGGATTTCACCCGGCTGAAGCTTCGAGGCATCGATCACCGGTTTACTATTATAATAGGTAATACTGTATCCTCTCTTTAAAACATTTTCCGGTTTCAACAGTTCCAGTTTGTCTTGCAGAGATTCTAATTTATGGGTAGAACTGATCAACTCCTGTTTTGCCTGAATACCCAGTAAACGG
>CAYWBO010000094.1:5145-9133 GCA_964456625.1 uncultured Lentimicrobiaceae bacterium
GACCGAAAAGTTGTGAAACTGCTGGATCAGGAAATGGGCCGCTTCGGTGGGCGTGATCTTGTTGGCAAACGCCACCATCTGAACCACGGTTTCATTGGTGGAATGCCCGATGCCGGTAATCACGGGCAGAGGAAAAACCGCCACGGCTTTAGCCAGCGCATAGCTGTCGTAAGCATTCAGCCCCACATCACCGCCACCGCCGCGGATGATGGCCACCACATCAAACGCTTCCTGCCGGTCTTCTATTTCCCGGAGTTGCTCCCCGATGGAACGCACGGCTCCTTCGCCCTGAAGCAGGGCGGGGAAAAGATGAATGGTAAATTCATAACCCCAACTGTTCTGGCGGATCACGTTCACAAAGTCGCTGAACCCTTTACTTGTCTCCACAGAAATCACGGCAATTCGTTTGGGCAATAATGGAAACGGTCGCTTTTTATTTTCCTCGAAGATGCCTTCCTTTTTCAGTCTTTCGATGGTAGCCAGTTTCTCCCGGGCCATCTCTCCCAATGTAAAACTCGGTTCAATATCGACGATATTCAGCGCCATGCCGTATTTTTCGTGATATCCCACCCGGGCCAGGAACAGGATCTTTAAACCGTCTTTTAACGGTTCGCCCGTCACGGCTCTGAATTTCTGATTGATTTGGGCAAACTGCCCCGACCAGATGTTGGCCCGGATTTGTGCTTCCACTATGCCGTTTTGCTTTTCCACCAGATCGGGATAACAATGACCGCTTTTGGGATAAAAATTCAGTTTGGCAATTTCGGCTTTGATCCACAGGAAAGACGGAAAAGCTTCCGCCAAGGCGTTCCTTATTCCCAACGAAACCTCCAGCAGGCTGTATATTTTCCGGTTTTCCGACGATTCCTGTGTCATAGGACAAAGATAAGGCAATCATACATTATATATGTACGATCATTTTTTGTTTTAATTGGAAAGAAAAGGAATTAATCCGTCATCCACTCAAACACCTGGTAATGTTCTCCATTCATTCCCAGTCGTTTGTAGACGTCAATGGCCCGCGTGTTGGATTTGTCCACATATAGCCTCACGCCTCCGACTTCCTCGTCCTGCTCAGCCCACTCTTTCACTTTCAGATACATTTGGCGAAAGATTCCCAGCTTCCGGAATTCGGGAAGGACATAAACGGATTGAATCCACAGGACCCATTTGTTCCGCCAGTCGCTCCATTCATAAGTGACCAGTAATGAGGAAACAATGTTGGTTTCGTCAACGGCAACAAAATACTTTCCTTTACCGGGATCCTGCATCACGGTCAGCACCCCCTTTTTTACTGTGGCTTCATCCAGCTTCAAGTTTTCCGTTTCCAGTGCCATCTTCACCTGGAATCCGGCGATGACTTCATAATCTTCTTCGGTAGCCGATCGAATTTGTATCATGTTTTTTGATATTTTTGTGCGCTTGTACAATATGTGTTCTCCTTGTCTTTAAGACCATTGACAAGGACCTTATTGAGATGAACAAATATAAAATAATCTCCGTTACCGATGAGTGATCAAATTAAGCACGAATGCGGAATTGCCCTGGTTAGGCTTTTAAAACCTCTCGAATATTATCTGGCAAAATACGGCACCTCTATCTACGGCTTGCAAAAGCTGCACCTGATGATGCAAAAACAACACAACCGGGGTCAGGACGGTGCCGGAATGGCCTGCATCAAATTCGACCTGCCTCCCGGCGAGAAGTACATCAACCGCATCCGCTCCAACTCCTCCACTCCCATACAATCGATCTTCAATAAAGTTTACGACCATTTTCAGGAGGTCCAGTCAAAGCACCCCAAACGCATCAACGACGTGGGCTGGATGAAGACCCACATGGATTTTACCGGAGAACTTTTTCTGGGCCATCTGCGTTATGGAACTTTCGGAGGCAACGGCGTTAAAAATCTTCACCCCCTGAAAAGGGCCAACAACTGGAAGACAAAGAACCTGCTGTTGGCAGGGAATTTCAATATGACCAACAACGACGAGCTTTTTGAAACGCTGGTCGAGTTGGGACAATATCCGCAGGAGACATCCGATACCATCACCGTACTGGAAAAGGTGGGTCACTTTCTGGATGAAGAAAATGAACGGCTTTATTTTGAGCTGAAGGATCAGGGCGTTTCCAAAAAAGAAGCCACCGATTACCTGATCGAAAAGCTGGACATACTTCCTATTTTAAGGGAGTCGGCCAAGCGCTGGGACGGTGGTTATGTAATCGCAGGGTTGTTGGGGCACGGCGATGCATTCATCATGCGCGATCCGGCAGGTATCCGTCCGGCCTTTTATTATGCAGATGATGAAATTGTCGTCGCCGCATCGGAAAGGCCGGTGATCCAGACGGCCCTGAATGTTCCGATTGCATTTGTCAAAGAGCTGGAACCCGGACATGCGTTGGTTGTAAAAAAGAACGGCACCATCCGGAATGAAGCGTTCCTGGAGCCCTTGCCAAAAAAATCCTGTTCTTTCGAGCGCATCTACTTTTCTCGCGGAACCGACAAGGATATCTATCTCGAAAGAAAAAAACTGGGCCATCTGCTGGGCAAGACCGTAATGGAAGCCATTGATTACGATCTGAAAAACACCGTTTTTTCATTCATCCCCAATACGGCTTCGGTGGCTTTCCACGGACTGGAAGAATACCTGAACGAATATACTGCCGAGCGCATCCGCGAAAAAGTCATGAAAGAGCAGGGCAAACTGACTGAAGATCGTTTAAAAGTGATCTTCTCGGAAAAGCCGCGCATTGAAACCATCGCAGTGAAAGACGCCAAGCTCCGGACTTTTATCACCGCCGATACACATCGTAACGACATGGTAACACACATTTATGATGTTACCTACGGCGTTGTTCGCAATGACCTGGACACACTGGTTATTCTGGACGATTCCATCGTGCGTGGTACAACACTCAAACAAAGTATCATCCGGATCCTGGATCGGTTGCATCCCAAAAGAATCGTCATCGTTTCATCCGCACCGCAAATCCGCTATCCTGATTGTTACGGTATCGACATGGCCAAGCTGTCTGATTTTATCGCTTTCCGTGCCGCCATCGCTTTGCTGAAAGACACCCATCAGGAACACGTGATCAACGAAGTGTATGCCAAGGCAAAAGCCCAGCAGAATCTACCCAAGGAAGAAATTGTAAATCACGTCAAGGATATTTACAAGCCTTTCACGCCTGAGCAGATCTCGTCCAAGGTAGCCGAACTCGTCACGGCCAAAGATATCAAAGCGGAAGTTTCCGTGATCTTCCAAAGCATCGAAAATCTTCATCTGGCTATCCCGGACCATCGGGGCGACTGGTATTTTACCGGCGATTATCCCACACCGGGGGGAAACAAGGTGGTCAACCAGGCGTTCATCAACTACGTGGAAGGAAGAAATCAGCGGGCCTATTAGAAAAAGTGACATGGTGACAAAGTGACCCTGTGACGGGAGCCGGCTCAACCTAGAATAACGCTGAACTTTTGAACTGCTGAACCTTCTCCTGCCGGATCATAGCGTGTTTTTAAATACCTTTGTCCCAAATTCTGAATTATGGTAAAAATTTGTGTGTTCTGCGGTTCCAGCATGGGCTTTGACGAAAAATACCGTCAGGCGGCGAAAGCGGTAGCGGATTATTTCGTGGCAAACAACATCAGCCTGATCTACGGTGGTGCCAGCGTGGGATTGATGAAGATCCTGGCCGACACCTTGCTGGAAAACCATAAAGAAGTCATTGGTGTGATGCCACAGCTGCTGATCGATAAAGAAGTGGCACATCATCATATTTCTCAAATGATCGTCGTGGACAGCATGTCGGAACGAAAACAAAAAATGGTGGAACTTGCCGATGCTTTTATCGCCTTACCAGGTGGTTTTGGTACGTTGGATGAGCTTTCGGAAGTAATGACCATGAACCAGTTACGAATCAATGATAAGCCGTTGGGCATCCTGAATGTAGACGGCTATTTTGATAAATTGTTTGAATTTTTCGA
>CAYWBO010000095.1:0-9084 GCA_964456625.1 uncultured Lentimicrobiaceae bacterium
GAATCAGGGTTTAATTTGGTAATTTTTGTCATCTGTCCTGGTCACATGCGACCCGCTGCCCATTCAGGGAAACAGCACACACTCATTTTGTCAGTTTTGAAATATTGAAACAAACCAAACCCCATCCGAAAGCTTCGGGCACGGGGACAGTTTTGCTAAAAGTCGTAGTACAAATTCCTCAGTGAAGTTCTCAGACCAATATAAAAATAATGGGTATTGGCAGAGGAAGATGCAGTAGACAAATTACGGAATACGGCGCCAACCGTAAAGTTAAGATTATACGTAGGATTGATAAGAAAAGACGCGCTCAGATTGTGATACAACAACCGCGTTCTGATCCCCTGGCCCACATAATTTCCGTAAGCGCTCACATACGTGTCATAAGATTTATAAATATCACCCCCATAATTCAAACCGGGAGGATCCTGACCATAAATCGCATACAAAAATTCATACTGAAAGTAAAACCGTTTGTAATGATACCGGGCAAAATTTACCGACTCATAAAAGTTTGCGCCGAAAGGATCTGCCAGCGGCTGGTTGGAAGCTCCGTAATTGATGCTTTCATGCTGCTCAGAATAAGTATATGGTTTGACGTAATTAAACTCAGATTGCAAATACAAATTCTTTATATGAAATGCATCAAAAGTCTTAAAACCGAACTGGAACCCCTGCTTGTTCGCCCAGTATCCTTGCCCCGCTATAAACTTGCTCAGGATGAACTCATCCAGCATCACCTGTCCGTAAAAAACGCTGTGTTTACCCACAATGACACTATAGTTTATTCCTAGTAAAGCATTATCCGGGGAACCCAAATTAAATTCCACCGGTCGCAGAAAGATGACAGGGTCCAAATACTGAACATCAAAACCACGATAATTTCCTGCAGTATCAACGGCACTCCACACCACAGCGTCAAATAAACTCAACGTGACTCTTTTGGAAACAGCCCAGCTCAGATAATGAATGGCGGAATACTTTCGGGCAAATCCCCCGGGCAGCGTTGTTGTATCCTGTAGGTCCACATATTGGTTGAGAAGGACCATGTATTTCAAATGCCAGACATTCAGCGTGGCTTTGAAAAACAGATTATCGGAGGAATTATCAGACAGGAGAAGGGAGCGATAGCCGTCTCCTATAAAATTCTTTCCGTGACCAAACTGGAAATCGAGATATTTACTTGCCTGCCAGGCTATGTAACCGGAAGCATTATTAAAATCGAAGCCGCTCTTGTTCAAATAGTAGTGAAGCCCGGTATTGTTTATCAGTACCTGGATATTGCCCTGGCCCGGAACAACCATGTGTTGAATAACATAGTTGTCCACATATTCAGGGAAAACCGCCTGATTTTCATAAAAGTTCGTGTAAAAAGCAAAGTGCTTTCCAAGGGTTCCTTTAATCTCCAAACCACGGGTGTTGACCCATGTATTTTTCCCATCCACAAAATCATGACCCACAGAAAAATTCATCAGCGGGTTGACCTGCAGAGAAAAATCCTTTTTCTTCAGAGAAATGACATTATCATTGAATATTTTATCCCACGCTTTTTGCTTCCATTTTGTTCCGAAGACCCTGTATAATCTTTGCTGCTTCTGAATGGAGTCATAATTAACGACCTTCTTTACTTCCCAATAATTATAAGGGCGTATGGAAGTATGAAAACGGAAATCTTTGCTATAAAGGGCCTTTGAAATAGTTGTATTGAATTGGTCATTCAATGGCAAATAACCACTTTGTGAAAAAGCAGAAATCGTTGTAAAAAACATCAAACCAAGAAGGAGAAAAGTGAAGCGTTTTCTATTCATCAGAAGTGGTTTTAAATACTAATATTTGATAAACAGATTTTTCAAAGGAATATTATATCAATAAAGCAGAATGCCATGAAACATTGGGCGTAAATTTTGCAAATGAATGCAACCGAAAGTTCAAACCTGTTGGCCTAATTCGTTTTTTTTCTTTAATCGAGATTGGCGGAATAACGCCCCACTACATTTTTCTTACGACGCCTTCTGACAATATTATAGGGGATAAAAGAAAGAGTCCCGGCCAATATGATCAAAACTAAAATATGATAACTAATACTCAGATTCCGTAACCAAAACGACAACACAATGAATAGTATATTGAAAGTCAGAAGTATAGACGTCGCCGTCTGGTGATTTCCTGTAATTTCAAGCAGGTAATGATGAATATGCCGCTTATCGGGTTTAAAGGGGGAAACTCCCTTCATCATGCGAACGAACATCACCCTTACCGTATCAAAAATTGGAATGATTAAGATTCCTATCGAAACCGAGGGAGCCGCTTTTATGAAATAGATATTTCCCGCATCCATGGCCGTATTGATCTCATTAAATTTAATGGCAAATATGGACAATATAAACCCCAGGAGTAAGGAACCGATGTCCCCCATAAATATTTTATTGGCTTCCGAGAAAAAGTTAAACCGGAAGAAAGCTGCTAATGCCCCCACCAAAATAGCCGCCATGGCTGCCAGCTCTATATGCCCAGTCAGATAAAACCAGGTACCAAAAGCCAAAGAGGCCACGATACCCACACCGGAAGAAAGGCCGTCAATGCCGTCAATCAGGTTAAAAGCATTAATGATTGCTATTACAACAAAAAGACTTAAGAAATCACTAAAAGTGGGGTTAAGCGCATAAATTCCTAAAAATCCATGAAGGCTGGTAATCCGAATTCCGCCCATATCTATAATGATCCCGGCAGCAATCATCTCCCCCACCAGCTTCTTCAAAGGACTCAATTCCGAAATATCATCTTTCAATCCCAAAAAGAAAATAATGACCGCAGAAGCCATGGCAAACTGAAAGTACGGTATTTTTGGAATATCCAAAAAGATCATGGAAGAAATGATGAACCCGGCAAAAATAGCAACCCCACCTAAGGTGGGAGTTGTTTTTTCATGAGACGTACGGCCATTGGGAACATCATACAAGTTCTTCAACCTGGCTACATCTAAGATTGAAGGTATTGAAATATAGGTGATTATAAATGCAACAACAAAACCTTCAATAACAGCTATGGGTGTATCCTGAGTAACTTCCGGCACAATCATTTTTTATTCCTTTATCAAAAACAAAATTAACGCAAAATCTTACTTCTCAAAGAATATTAAATGAAATGTTTTCCCATTATTCTTCTAAATCACGGTAGCTTTAAAACAAAATTAAACCACAGATAACCACTTCGCAATTCAGATTTTAATTCCTAATATAATGATCCAACCTTTCCTTCTTCTCTAATGTCAAAATTTTAGCCTATCCTTTTTTATCAAGTACCTGAAATACAGAATTGTTACTGATAAACTCAGGCACTATTTCTTTCATTTTCTGCACGATCAAAAACTCATCCTTTTCGATAATAAGTTCCGTTAATTCATCAATAAATTTCGTAACTTCTTTCAGCGTCAACCCCGAAACACGGGCACGCATAATCTTTGGGTGAGGTGTCAACAACAGATCTTCACTGTTTGTAAGTAATTCTTCATAAAGTTTTTCTCCCATGCGCAGTCCTGTCTCTTGAATCTCGATATCCACCCCGGGTTTGAAGCCATATAATTGTATCATTTTTACAGCAAGATCATAGATCCTCACCGGCTGTCCCATGTCAAACACAAAGATATCGTCCCCTTTTCCCATAGCCCCGGCTTCCAGCACCAGGCTACAGGCTTCCTGAATAGTCATAAAATACCGCGTAATTTCTTTGTGCGTGATGGTAACAGGGCCCCCTTGTTCAATTTGTTTTCGGAACAACGGGACCACAGATCCGTTAGAGCCTAACACATTTCCAAATCTCGTTGTAACAAAACGTGTTTTTCCATTGGCAAGACTGTGCACATAAATTTCAGCGATACGTTTGGAGGCCCCCATAATATTGGTAGGATTTACCGCCTTATCGGTTGAGATCATGACAAACTTTTCCACTTCGAATTTCAATGCCAGATCCGCCATGATCTTTGTCCCAAATACATTTACCATCAAAGCCTCGTAGGGATTTTCCTCCATTAAAGGGACATGTTTGTAAGCCGCCGCATGGAAAACAATATCGGGGCGATACGTTTCCATAATGTTAGTCATGCGGAAACGATCTTTTACACTGGCCACAATGAATTCAATCAAATCATAATTACCCTTTTCCTTTGCAAACAGACTAAGTTCATACTGAAGGGTATAGATGGAAGATTCTGCCTGATCCATCAAGACGACCCTTTTCGGTGAATGATTCAGCACCTGCCGGGCCAATTCACTGCCGATGGACCCTGCCGCACCGGTAATCATGATCACCTTATTTTTCAACTCCCGGTAAACATTCTTACTATCCAATAATATCGGATCACGCTGCAACAACTCTTCAATCTTAACCCGTTCCAATTGATGGGCATTAAACTGTCCGTTAATCCATAAATTCAGTGCAGGGACCACCTTGACCTGAACTCCCAATTTTAGACAGAGTTCTATGATCTCCTTCTTTTTGGACGGTGACATATTGGGAACCGAAATAATCAATTGCCTCACATTGTGCCGCTTTATATAAGATGATCGCAACGCAACAAAGTAAGAAACAATGGGAATTCCTTCCAATGTTTTATAAGCCAGATAAGGGTTGTTGTCAATAAAAGATATGACTTTGTAATTGTACTCTTTGTCTTCCAGCAAAGTGTTTTTTGTTAAAACGCCAGCGGTTCCGGTCCCGTAAATAATTACGCCTATCTGATTCTTCTGATCCAGGCGTATGATCTGATTGTAAACGGTTTTAACAAAGAAACGACTGCCTATCAGAGAAACCAGAAGCAACAAATATTGTAGTACAAGAACTGGAAAGGAGGGCCATTCTTCTGCAGATCCTGATTGCAGATGCTCTGAAACTATTATGAAAGTGACAATAATGGCAAAGGCCCAGGTAATCGCTTTAAAAATATTATAAGCATCCGACAGGCTGGTCTGCCTGACAATTCCTGAAAAAGTACGGAAAAATAAAAAGGTACCGGCATAAATAACCAGAATAACCCTTAATTGCAAAACAAATGTTTCTGCATGAAAATTCAGAAAATCAAAATTGCTCTGAACCAGCAAAGCAAGCCACAACGTAATGACT
Organism: uncultured Lentimicrobiaceae bacterium; assembly: GCA_964456625.1. GTDB lineage: Bacteria > Bacteroidota > Bacteroidia > Bacteroidales > F082 > Sulfidibacterium. The sequence goes on from CAYWBO010000095.1 coordinate 5,116, forward strand.
ACAAGGAATAGGTCCAGCGTGAAAACAAACCACCGTGAAATGTACCTTTCAGATAAAGAATCTATAATCAATTTTACCATAGGGTCTTACTACTTAAACATCCTCGGGCAAAACCAAACCCCTTTGATGATCAATTTCAAATTTGATTTTATGTAAAAATACAATTTTTTTTAAATCCGATACTTTTCTTTCATTGGTTAACAGAAAACACCGTCTATAACCTCTCTTATTCTGTCAAAATCTTCCGCGTTTAAATCAGATCCGGAAGGAAGACATAAACCCTGTTCAAAAAGATTTTCGGCGGTTCCGTCTCCATAAAATTCGCATTTCTTATAGACCGGTTGAAGATGCAAGGGTTTCCACAACGGCCGCGAATCAATATTGGCTTTGACAAAAGCCAGACGCAAATCTTCTCTTGTGATTCCCTTATTAAGTGCAGGATCTATTATGATCGTTGTCAACCAGCGGTTGGAATAAAATCCGGCCGGCTCTTTTTGAAACGCCACCGTATATCCATTTTTTCCAAGTTCCTGAAACAATGCTCTATAGCGATCGAAATTTCTTCTTCTTTGTTCGACCCTTTCCTGTAATACAGTCATCTGACCCCTTCCAATACCGGCCAAAACATTACTCAAACGATAATTGTAACCGATACTTGAATGCTGATAATGCGGCGCATCATCCCTGGCCTGGGTCGCCAGAAACCTTGCTCTCGCAATGAGATTTTCGTCATCGGACAAAAGCGCACCGCCACCGCTGGTTGTGATTATTTTATTACCATTAAAGGACAGGATATTCAGTTTACCGAAGGTCCCGCATTTTTTCCCTTCAATATTCGCCCCAAGGGCCTCTGCTGCATCTTCGATGACCGGAATATCATATTTTTCAGCGATATTCAAAATTTCCTCCAACTTTGCCGGCATCCCGTATAGATCCACTGCAATAATTGCTGCAGGTTTCTTTCCATTCTTTATTCTGTCTTGTATGGCCTCTTCCAAAAAAACGGGACTCATATTCCAGGTTTCTTTTTCGGAATCTACAAAGACGGGTATTGCACCCATGTAAACAATGGGGTTGGCCGAAGCAGAAAAAGTAAAACTCTGGCATAAAACTTCATCTCCCTCTTTTATCCCCAGCAGGATGAGTGCCAGATGCAGGGCGGCCGTTCCGGAATTCAAGGCTGCGACATGCCGTGACCCAATGTATTTTTTCAGATCTTCTTCAAAGCCTTCTACATTGGGTCCCAGGGGAGCAATCCAATTGGTATCAAACGCCTCCTGCACAAACTCCTGCTCCATCCCGCCCATGTGGGGCGGGGACAACCATATTTTCTTTAATGACATGATAACAACTTTTCAAATAAACAAGAAAACACCTTCGTTGACAAATCCCAATAACTACTGAACATTAAGCTCAATTTCACAAAAACTCTCTACTAAAAATTGTGGCAAATATTCCTGAGGCCAATCAAAATGCTGCCTGTGGATATTTTTCCCTGAATCTTTCATGCAGATCGTTTTCCAACCTAACAAATTCGGAGCTACAAAATCTTTTTCGGGATTATCCCCGAAATAGATATATTCATTTGCTTCAAATCTATCCTGGAAAGCCCGGTAATTCTGTTTGGAAGGTTTTTCGCTGCCTGATTCTTCCGAAATCAAAACGAGATTCATTTTATCCGGAATACCCAACGCCTCAAGCTTGTTGCGCTGGGTAACGGATCTGCCGTCAGTAATGATGCCTGTTTTAATTTTCTTTTCCTTTAGCAAAGAGATAAAATGAAACGCACAGTCCTTTAATCTTATTGTGGGCTTATGATTTCGATAGAGCTCAAGGATTTCGTTGACCCCAACACCCTTTCTCTTCATTTGATACTGATTTACAAGGACTTTAAATGCATTTTCTCCTTTCAGATATGTATTAATAAGGAGGCGATTTGCATTTAATTCATCCTCCGGACAGAACCTCCTCGCAACACTCCGGAATCCTGACAACAAAAAATCATATTCATCATACAAGGTGTCATCAAGGTCAAAGACAACGCATGAATTTTTATTTAATAGAAGCTCCATGCACTAAAACCTCGTCATCATATCTTAACATCAAAAGATTATCTTCCCAGCCGTCGAAATAATCTATTTTTTTGTTGAAGAAATATTCATCAATGATCCATTTGGAAAAATTCGCTCCTGCCAGATAACTCAAGGGATAACCACCTCCGAACCTGGGATTTATCTCAATTCCTGTGACCTTCGACGACTGAGTATTAACAAATACCTGCAAGGTCAAACAACCTCTGGCGCCTTCCAGTCGGTTCATTTTCTCCGGTAAATATTTTACGAGAAAATTCTTCCTTGTCACTCCCTTACTGACTTCACCACCTCGAACCTCGATACGCTGTCTAGGAACCACACATTTCAATTCTGAATGCCTGTCGTAATACAGATCCACCGTATATTCAATATGTTCCTTCGGATCCAGATACTCAAGAAACATCAATTTGGTGTTTTCTTTATGATATTTGGATAAAAACCGCTCATTCTCAACCTTATAGGTGTCAATGCTGCTGCTCCCGTCAATGGGCTTAACGAATAAAGGGAAATCCGGATGCTGCTTGTCGATTTCCCTGGCAGTTTCAATTCCCAAACCATTAAAAAAGCGATTTGTCTCCCTTTTGTTCCGGCAGATTTTGACAAATTCCGGATCAGAAACTACTACCTGCACTCCTTTTTTCAGGAAAGTCTCCCGAACCTCAGCCAGTAATTTTAATTCAGTATCTATCGTAGGTATTACGACATCAATTTTATTTTCAATACATAACCTCAGCAGATCCTCTGCATAAGCCGGATGATCCAACCTTTTAACAGCAAAACTTTTATCAGAGATCTGACAAGCCGATGAAAGCTCCGGTTTTGCATCTGCTGCAAAAACCATGGCCTCTTTATCAATTTTACGCAGCTCCTTTTGAAAACTACGGACCAACGAAACCCTTCTGCCTGCCGATGTGATTAATATATTCATTTTGTGCCTTTAAAATATTCCATCGTAGCGTGATCTTGTTGGGAGATTCCCTCACCCGCCACTACTTTTTTTAGGGTTTGAAAAATAATTTTGAAGTCAAGCCCCAGCGAACCATGATCGACATACCAGACATCATATTCGAATTTCTGTTCCCAGCTGATCGCATTGCGGCCATTGACCTGTGCCCATCCCGTGATCCCGGGCCTGACCTCATGCCTCCGCATCTGAAAACTGTTATACAGAGGCAGATACTGCACCAGCAAGGGCCTGGGACCCACAAGACTCATGTCTCCTTTCAACACATTCAAAAGTTGCGGTATCTCGTCAAGGCTCGTCCTCCTGAGAAATCTTCCCAACCCCGTCAGTCTGTCTCCATCAGGCAGCAGCGCCCCTTCCTTATTCCGAAAATTCCGCATGGTCCTGAACTTGATCAATTTAAAAATTTTCTTCTTGTACCCCACCCTTTCCTGCACAAAAAAAGGAGAACCTCCTTCAAAAATCAGGATCAGGACGAAAATGATCAGGAACAACGGGAGCAAGACACAAAAGCCGGCAAAAGAAAATGTGATATCAAAAATCCTTTTTATCATGCGCTTACGCTTTAATGCTTCCAATAAAAACCGGTTCCCTAAAAACGCGCGAAGAACTTACCCAAAACATTTATTTAACTGTCAATTCGTATTATCAAAAAACCACAAAAAACAATCAACAAATCACAAACAATGACCCAAAATCCAAACACAAAATTCCAATCAGGCGCAAAATTTTAACTTCGGTATTTGAATTATTGGAGCTTGGAATTTGTTTGTGTTTTGGAATTTGTACTTTGGAATTTCTTAACACCTATGCTGAGTAAAAATCCCTGGTCCTAGAAAGGCTACTGCTCCTTCCCTGGATTCAGCATCATCTTGATCACTTCGATGGCTACTCCGATGAATCCTCCCACCA
>CAYWBO010000096.1:0-8721 GCA_964456625.1 uncultured Lentimicrobiaceae bacterium
CGGTCCCGGCAGGGATTCATAAAATAGAATTCAAATTTCAACCCAAGATATGGAGTATCGGAGAGACAATTTCGTTCATCTTTTCCGGGTTGCTTCTGTTGCTCCTGATTTATATCATTTTCGTCGGAGTCAGGCGTTTTCTGAAGAATTAAAATAAGGGAGCTGCTTTGAAGAAAGTTCTGATCATAACATACTACTGGCCTCCGAGTGGTGGCGGTGGCGTACAACGCTGGTTGAAATTCGTCAAATATCTCAAACGCTTCAACTGGGAGCCCATCGTTTTTACCCCTTCCAATCCTGAAAGCCCCTCAGTGGACCTTTCATTGCTGGATGAGGTTCCGAAAGATACGCTGGTGATCAGAAATAAGATATGGGAGCCATATACTTTTTACAAGCAGTTTACCGGTAGGAAGAAAGAAGATAAAATTCAAACTGCTTTCCTGTCTGAAAAGAAGGGAAAATTTCATTTTCTGGAAGATATTGCCGTCTGGATCCGTGGGAACATGTTTATTCCTGATGCCAGAAAATACTGGATCCGGCCTTCGGTAAAATTACTTTCAGCGTTTTTGACCGAACACGAAGTTGATGCAGTAGTTACCACCGGTCCGCCACACAGCGCCCATCTTATCGGACTTCACCTGAAGGAAAAGCTGGGAATACGGTGGTTGGCAGATTTCAGGGATCCCTGGACCAACATCGACTATTATCAGGCATTGAAACTCGGGCCACACGCTGACAGGCTCCATCATCAGCTGGAAAAACGAGTGCTGGAACAGGCAGATGCCGTAACGGTGATCAGCCCGGGGATGAAAAGAGAATTTCTGGAAATCGTGAACCGGGACTATGAAGTCATTCCCAACGGTTTTGATGAAGAAGATACGTTGCCGCAGCGACATGTTACGGTAGACAGGAGCCATTTCACCCTGGCCCATATCGGATCCCTGACAAAAACCCGGAATGCGGAAAACCTCTGGGAAGTGTTGAATGAGCTGACTTCATTGCGTGATGATTTTGCTGCCAAGCTGGAAATAAAAAATGTAGGGAAAATCGATATGGATGCCGTGGCTTCGTTGAAAAAACATAATATGGAGGCTTATCTCAAACGAGTAGATTACATGCCGCATCAGGAAGTGATTGCCGAACAAATGAAAGCTTCTGTTCTCATTCTTCTCATCAACAACACCCCGAATGCAAAACTGATCCTTACGGGAAAAATTTTTGAATATCTGGCTTCCGGCCGCCCAATCATCTGCATCGGGCCGCCGGATGGTGATGCAGCAGAGATTATCCGCCAGACAAAAAGCGGTTCAGTCTTTGATTTTACAGAAACGAAAAGCTTAAAAAAGGAAATCCTGAGGTTGTTCGATAATTTTTCTTCGGGAAGCGAAACGACAAAAAGTAAAGAGGTACAGCAATTTGAACGGAAAAACCTGACGTTTCAAATGGCCGGTGTTTTGAATAAAATGACAAGATCAGAACCAGGTAAATAGATATTTAGTGTTTGAGGGTCCGGAAGATTTGGGCCCTTTGCCATTCTTGGTTTTACCCTCTACTGCAGAAAAAGCTAAAAGCTTAATAACTCGGTTTGCGCGCGATTAAAATCATCGGGGATTCCTATATCTATAAAATATTTGTCAGCAACATAACCTCCCACGTTTAATTTATCCAGTTTCATTTCCAGAAAATCTTTTTCAAATGAGAATTTTTTGGTCCGGGGGAATAATCTAGTTAAATTTTTGTCAGCGAAATAAATACCCGCATTTATTAATCCTTTTGAAGTTGATTGTTTTTCAAAAAATTTAATAATTCGATTTGTATTATCAAGTTCCACTTTTCCGTAACGGTCAAAATTGACCATGGGTTTTAGTGCCAAAGAAATTTTACGATTTTGCTTTATATGAAATTCCCTGAATTCTTTCAAATTAATATTAAAAAAAGTATCGCCATTGATTATGAAGACTTCATCTTCTTCTACTTTTTCCATTCCGAGTGCAATAGCCCCCCCCGTTCCCAACGGTGATCTTTCCACGGAATAGCTCAATTTCATGGATCGGTATTCCACACCATAAACATTGTGAATCGTTTCCCATTTATAACCCACTGAAAGGATTACACGTGTTATCCCGTTTTGATGAAGCCAATTGAGAATGTAACTGAGAAAAGGTTTCCCGGCCACCGGTGCCATGGGCTTTGGCACATCTGAAACCACAGTCTTTAATCTTGTTCCCAAACCACCTGCAAGAACAATTGCTTCCATGATGAACTACTCTTTTTTAATTAAAGCGAATAATGTGTATATCGTTTTCCTGTAAAGCCCATTTTTAACCGGTGTTTTAGCTAAGTAATTTCCAGCCGTGACATCCCCCTTCTGAAAAATTAAAATTGATTGTCTGGCCATCAAATTTGTCAAGTGCCCGAATCACATCCAACTTCTTGACCGGATCCACAACAAACATGATAAATCCCCCACCGCCGGCACCTGATACTTTTCCTCCTTTTGCCCCATACTTCAGTGCTACTTCAAAGATATCCTCTATCATGGGATTTGAAATGTTCTTGGCCATCTTTTTCTTTTCTAACCAGGAGTCTCCTAATAAATTTGAGAAACCTTCGATATCTCCTTTTAACAAAGCTTCTTTCATTTGAACAGCTTTATTTTTTAAAGCATGCATGGCATCAACAGACGTTTTATTTCCGGACTTGAGATTTCTCATCTGCTCATCTATAATATTCGCTGATTCTCTGGATGCTCCTGTATAATAAAGAACCATTGAAGCTTGTAATTCATCTTTTATCCAGTTTTTAATCCGAAGAGGATTTACGATGACCTTGTCTTCCTTGTAAAATTCCATGAAATTAAACCCGCCGAATGTCGCAGCATATTGATCCTGCTTTCCCCCACTTAATCCAACGTCCTTTCGTTCAATTAAATATGATAGATTGGCCAGGTCATATTCACCCAAGGGTAGCGACAGCCACTCAGTAAATGCTTTCAGAATGGCGACCACCATGGTTGACGAAGAACCAAGCCCGCTTCCGGCTGGCGCTTCTGAATACGTTGTCATTTTAAATGATAGTGGTGGTCCAATGTAATAATCCTTCATAATTCTGTTATAAATTCCTTTATGAAGGTTTAATTCCCCATCCAGATTTAAATAGGAACTCGAGGGAACTTTGAGTCTTATTCCTATATCCGGGGCATAAAATTCAATTTCATTCGAGTTTGTTTCTTCTATGGTACAATAAGAATACATGTCTATCGTAGCATTCAGTACATAACCGGTGTTTTCGTCACTGTAAGGACTTACATCTGTTCCTCCTCCGGCTAACCCTAACCGCAAAGGAGCCTTTGAACGTATAATCATTGTGCCAATTTGAATTTATGCAATACGAAAATTTCGTTATTCTTTTGTGAATCAGTCAATATAGATGATTGACGTTTTCTATTTAGCTCTCCAATTCATTTTACTAAAATAGCCAAAATAAAATTATACCTTAAATAAAAACAATAATGATCAATTGAAGAAATATATGTCAGACTAGGCATCCCGGGCTCAGGTCAAAGAGCTTTAACGGGTATATTAATTTATAAGGGGTTGGTTTGAATCTAAAACCAGGTAAATAGATCTTCTTTGATGGGATTGGCAGCCAGCAGGCGGTTTACGAAATTGGTGATGTCGTAATGTTTGTCGTTAAAAACCTGATACAATTCTTTCAACATCAGTTCCTGGGTGCGGATATTGCGTTTCCGGGCAATCTTATCCACGAAAGTGTTGGTGGCGATTTTACCTTCCAGCACCACCTTTTCAGAGATGTAATCTGTAAAAAATCCTTTTCCTATCAACAGGCCCAGTGTTCTGTTCCGGCTCATGTCGTTCAGGGCTGTGAGACTGAAATCACCGAAACCGCAATAGTTGAAAACCGTCCTTTCCTTTCCGCCGAATCGCGATAGCAGATAACGCATCTCGTTGATGCTGCGTGTCAGAACAAGTGATCGCAGGTTGGGGGAATTGTAATGTGCATCCACGATCCCGATGATGATGGCATAAACGTTTTTCAGAATACTGGATAGTTCTGTTCCAACCAAATCGTTTGTAAAATCAAGATAGATGGAGGTGCCTTCGAACAATTCCTTGAAAACATCAAAATATTTTGAGCTTTTGCAAGCGACGGTCATCCCGGTAGGAACCTGGTTGATAATTTCTCGTGCAAACGAAGGCCCTTTGAAACTGACGATCGGGTTGGGAAGAATTTTCTCAAGGCACTCAGGAATGGTGCTGTCTTCTTTGCCAAAACCCTTTGCCAGGTTCACCAAAATCGTCTGTGGATCGAACAGCTCTTTGTTCATTTCCACAAAATCAACGGTTACCGTTGAGGGAATGCCGAAAAAAATGACATCGGCACTTTCCAGCGAATGCAGATCCCGCGTGGCAGTGATCCCTTCGTGCAACCTGATGCTGGGGAAATATTTATTGTTGATGTGTTCGTTATTGATGGACTCAATCACGTCGGGTTCAATGGAAACAATTTCAATCAGGTGTTTTCTACTATTACTGAGCACTTGCGCAAAGGCAGTCGAGATCGCACCACTTCCTACAAAACAGATTTTAATTGGATGTTTCATGTACCGGCATTCCGAAAACAGGGTGCAAAGCTAAGAATTATTTCGAGTTAGGCGTAAGATAAAACGTTTTCGGACTGTGGCAAAGGCAGCATGAATCTTTTCTATCTTTGTGACATACTTGATCACCAAGGCCAAATGGCTCAATATCATATTTCCTGGTATATGATCCTCATCGACGGCTGTTATTGGAAAGTATCAGTAAATTGAGAACTTGGGACTGAAATATCATGAAAAGATTACTTTTTGTATTGACCTCAGCTCAGAATTTTGCTAAGGGGTCTTCCATTCATACAAGCTTGGTTTTTAAGAAGGCGCTTGAAAGAGGGGCTCCTTTTGATGTTTATTTTGGTGCGGGTTCAGAAACGGACCACCCATTATTGGCAAATATTCCCCCGGAAGTGAAACTTCATCACGGCGCTCATGCCGGTGATTTGGAAAAATTGCTTGAAAGCCAACATTATGACACTGTTTTTTTTGGAGATGGAACAGATACGAATATTAAGTTACCCGAAAACATTACTCCGATCATTGTCATTCACGACCTGAGGTTTATCGAAGTGCCCAATGACAAGATCCGGCATCTATACAGGAAAACAAATCTTGGCCGGATTAAACAATTTTTTATTACCCGACTGTTGCCCCGCATCGATTCGATAAATCAGAAAAGAAAGATGCAGCACTTTTTGGATCATCCTAAGCTAAAAATTGTTACTGTTTCATATCACACCAAATATTCAATCTTATTAAATATCCCGAAGATAAAAGATTCGCAGATCGATGTTCTTTACAGCCCGAACCCGCCACTAATGGAACAAAAAGGTTGTCCCGACAGCGAGGCGATATTAAAAAGTATGGGTGTGGCACCCAAGGAATTTTTTCTGATCGTGAGCGCCGGAAGGTGGTTCAAGAATTCATACAGAGCAATACGGGCTCTGGATGATCTGATCAGCAAGCAATTGCTTGGAAATAAAAAGGTTCTTGTGTTGGGTGTTGAAGGAAGTCGTGGTATAACGCGTGTGAAAAATCCGGGATCGTTTATCTTCAGAGATTATGTGTCCGGTGAAGTCTTGCAGTGTTCCTATCAGAATGCGTACGGGTTTATATATCCCAGCTTACAAGAAGGGTTTGGTACCCCGCCCCTGGAAGCGATGCAATACGGTACTCCTGTTTTAGCAGCCGCTAATTCTGCCATCAATGAAATATGTAGTAGTGGCGCTTATTATTTTAATCCTTATTCTATTATGGAGATCGAAAACAGAATCCTGAATTTACTGGATGACAAAACGTTTTATGAACAGCGATCTAAAGAAGGAATCAAAAGGGCTAAAGAAATTGCATTAAAACAAAAGGAGGATTTGGAATCCTTGATGGAGTTGATTTTTGAATAGGTCCTCTCATTCGATGGCCCACCTACTGTTCGCGTTCCTGAAATGAAAGAATGTTTCTATGCCTTTCACGACATTTATCCATGCAAATAATGAGCGGCCAGTTTCAGATATTTTTTTGCAAATCCTGTGTACTCATTAGAAACATTCCAGAAAAATGCCAGGGGGAGGTATAGGATAATAATAACCAACGATCGGAAAGCGATGTCTAAAATAATATTTTGCAACACCGGTAATATTTGAATCACAAAATAGATTCCCCCCGCGAGAACCAGAACTTTCAGATTCCTTTTTCTGACAGGCAGAATGCCCATTTTCATATAAATATAGATCACCTGCAGGCTGGTAATTAAGATTTGAGACAGGAAAGTGGCCAGTGCTGCCCCGGTAATTCCCCACAACGGGATCATCAGGTAATTGCTAATAACCAAAAAAACCAGAAAGATGGTATTAAACCATAATTGCATTTTAAAATACTTTGAATATTGCAGTACCAAAAAGTTTATTCCCATGGATGCATTATAAAGCTTTCCCAGGGCAATGAAAAGCAAGACATATTTTCCTTCGGCATAGGAAGATGGCAACAATCGAAAAAGATCATTCACATTTAACCAGATTCCCAGAAATAGCAACATGCTTACCAGGCTTAAATTAATTGAAGCCCCCTGATAAGCATCCTTGATTTTAGACAGATCATTCTTAGAAAATGCTTCGGAAATGATGGGAGCTAAAATATTTGTGATTCCATTAAAAGGAAGTAAAATTACAGACCCAAGATAAAATGCAACGGAATAAAAAGCCACACTTTGCAGATTGATCATCCCGCCCACCATGAGCACATCTAAATAATTACCGAGATAAGCTGTGCTTCCTCCCAGAATCACATAAAAACCAAAGACCCCCATGCTTTTGATTTGTCTGGGAGTCAGGAAGCTTAACCTGAGAGAAATTTTTAACTGCCCGATGTAGATGGTATAGATGATCAGCATCAGTAAAATGATGCCATAAGCACTTACGAACCAGAAAATAAAAGTTTCAAAATTGATCAGCTTTTGCTCATATAAAACAATCAGTGCCAGCCAGATGATACGGATCATCGTATTTTTCAAAAAAGAAGCCACTGTCGTTTTCAGAGATGCACGCAAATAAGCCTCCAAAATGTTGAAATAGATAAAGAAGAATGTAATAACGTAGATGTAGGTATAGTTGTCCCCAAAAAGGCTGCTTTGGTTTGCATACGACTTGATGATCTGGCCTTTGAAAACAAATCCGGCCAGAAAGAAAATCAGGAAACCCAGCAGAGAGATGAGCAGCATAAAAGTGAAAAATCCCCCTTTTTGCCTGGGCTTGGTGCTGATGTCGGGAAAGAACTTAACCAGAATCTGCGGACTTCCCAGCAGGGCAAACTGTCCGAAAACCGTTCCGGCAGCCCACAACACGCGCGTCAGACCAAACTGATCGGCGGTGAGGAAAACAGGGAAGAGCAGGACCATGTTGACGTATCCGATTGCGATGCCGATGGCCATCCATAGCGAATTATAAAACCCTTGCTTAATTACGATTCCCATATGCTTCTGTGATGTGCTATTACAAAAATATATTTTTTGCCCGCGTTCCCGGACGTCCGTTTCCGGTTATTTATGAACCTCTTTTTTCCCGAGGACAAAGTTATAGACCTGTTCTGTTTTGTCCGCTATTTCCTTTTCTGAAAACGGGGTCTTAAAATCAGATGCGATATTTTTGCATGAATACTCTTTCCCAAGAGCTTTCAGTATGGCATGTTTCCACCCGGCGACTGTATTTTCCACCAGCATTCCGTTGGAATCATTGATATAAGGCTTGAATACATCTAACCGGGAAACCAAAACCGGTGTCCCCGTTTTTAAAGCTTCGAAAACTACAATTCCAAAGGTTTCAAATTCAGTGGGATGCAGAAAAAAGTGGGTTTGTTGGAAATGTTGAGCCAGTTTTTCTTTTTCCTCAAACCCGAAAAAGGTAACAGGAAGCCCGTAGTCTTCCGCCATTACTTTGTATTCATCAAGTGACGTGCCTGTTCCAATAAAATCCAGATTAAACCGGATGTCTGTTTCTTTCTGTATTTCTTTAAAAGCTTTCAGGATGAGGTCCCCTCTTTTTACACTGTTCTTTTTCCAGAGCGCAGCCAGGGCAAACCGGACAGGTGGAGTTACAGGTTTTGATTTAAAATAAAACAGGGTGTCATCGATAGGATTGGCAATGACAAAAGGATTCCTTGTCTTGATCTTATTTTCAATTTTATCTTTCAGGTATTCAGAAACAAAGATGACAGCATCCGCCTTGCGGTAAAGCATTTTACCATAGGGTCCCAAAGGATGTCGGCTTAAGAATGAAGCCGCCCGGCTCCAGTGTTCCGTAAGGACAAAGGGCTTTTTTAATTTCTGAGACAGCTGCCATCCGAAGAAGCCTGCCGGAAACAAAGCGTGACTATGAATGACATCTGCTTCCGCGATGAACGCTCTTGCAGAAAACTGCGAAATGTTGCTTCGTAAAAACAGGGGCCACTGATATAAAAATTTCCAGAATTGGGAAGAAATTTCAATTTTCATGACGGGAACGTTGCTGATCTCGTAAGTTTTTTCCGTCAGCTTAAAAGATGTTTTTCCATCATGAATGTGTATGAATAATATTTTTGCATTGATCCCCGATTTTAACAGGCTCTTGGCATGATCGAGT
>CAYWBO010000097.1:0-8662 GCA_964456625.1 uncultured Lentimicrobiaceae bacterium
CTCACCGACTCCCAGTCCACCACAAAATCTTCCTGCCAGCGCATTTTGTTTTCCTGCTGTTCCATAAATGATGATCTTTTGATGATTAATTAAAAGTTTCCCGAAAGGGCATGGGCTTCTGCCAGGATTTTGGGGATTTTATTTTTATTAATGCCGACTTCTTCCAGCAACTCCTTTTGCCGGCTCACATCACGGCACAACACCAGTCCTTTTTCCAGCAACTTTACTTTTTCGGGTTTCGTCAGCGATCCCAGGCTGGTGATGGGATGATAACCGGATTGGTCGATCCAGTCTTTCAAACTTCCTGAACGGGGATAATCCCAGGAGATTAATTTCAAACCCACGCACTCTCCGTACTGGGTTGCGTCTCCCGAGAAACGCGTATTGGTAACGATCATGCCCTGGTATTTCATCTCCGGATCTTCGGAAGCAGCCGCCCAGGCTTTGGAAACATCCAGAAAGCGGGAATGAATATACAGCGCCACCTTCACGTCACTTTTAATGGAAATGTCCGTGTGATATTTACATTCGATCATGGTCTGCACCTTGTCTTTCAGTGCCACCACATCCACTTCATGCGAAACACAGGCCCCCTGAACAATGACATTCACCTTGGCCTGATACCCCTGCGACTCCATCAGTTTGCCTACGAATTTTTCAAAGGGATATCCCGAAGGGCCCAGCTCCATCATGGCTTTTTTCAGGCGGTAGCGACCGGCGCTGTGATGTGATCTTTTTTTCAGGGATTTATAGGCCGTCTGAAAGATCTTATGGGTATCGATGCCATCGTACAACACGCCGCGGACGGCTTTCATGGCTTCTTCCAGATCTGTCGGACGGGCGCCTGAACGGATCAGGGCCTGCCTCAGTTTTTCTTCTTCAAAGGGCGCTAACTCCCCGTTTCTCTTGGTGATATGGATTGAATTGTTGCTCATGGCCTGTTTTTTATCCCTGTAAAATTACAAATTATAGGATGTTGCCGGGTTACAAAGCCTGCAAAAAGCACCTTCTTTTTTGTATTTTTGCATCTTTCTTGGCAATGGGATTTCCTTTTGGGAATCTGTTTTTTCGGAATCTTTTTCAAAAAATATCGTAAACCCGGAACGACGGAAAACGCCTTTCGCTGGAAAAACAAAACGTGAGGAACTTATGAATGGAATGGACATAAAAGAATTTCTGGATCAGGATCAAAAGAAAGATTTGCTTCGGTTGCTGACAGCGGGTTCCGTGGACGACGGGAAATCCACCCTCATCGGAAGGCTGCTGTTCGACAGCAAGAAATTATACGAAGACCGTTTGTCGGCATTGCATCGCGACAGCAAACGCATGGGTCATGCCGGTGATGAGATCGACTATGCGCTGCTGCTGGACGGACTGAAAGCCGAGCGCGAACAGGGCATTACCATCGATGTGGCTTACCAGTATTTCTCGACGGAAAAAAGGAAATTCATCATCGCCGACACGCCGGGACACGAGCAGTACACCCGGAACATGATCACCGGCGGTTCCACAGCCAACCTGGCCATCCTGCTGGTGGATGCCCGTAAAGGAATTATCACCCAAACCAAAAGACACACCTTTCTGGCTTCGCTGCTGGGGATCAAACATGTGGTGCTGGCGGTGAACAAAATGGACCTGGTGGATTACAAAAAGGACGTCTTCGAAGCTATCGTAGCCGATTACAAGAAATTCATCACACAACTGGATGTGCCGGATGTGACTTTCATTCCGCTTTCTGCTTTAAAAGGCGATAATGTGGTGGAGCCGACGCAGAAAATGCCCTGGTATCACGGAGAAAGCATGCTCGAATTCCTGGAAAACGTCCACGTGGGCAGCGACCGGAACTTTGAAGATTTCCGTTTTCCGGTGCAGTATGTCGTGCGTCCTGATCTGAAATACCGTGGTTTTTCGGGCGCGGTAGCTTCCGGAATTATCCGAAAAGGGGATGAGGTCATGGTGCTTCCATCCGGGAAGACTTCAAAAGTAAAAACCATCACCACGTACGACGGGGATCTGGATTATGCCTTTCCGCCGCAAAGTGTCAGCCTGACGCTGGAAGATGAAATCGATATTTCGCGCGGGAACATGCTGGTCCACCTGGATAACCAACCTCATGCAAGCCGTCATTTCGAGTCGATGATGGTGTGGATGGATGAAAAACCCATGGATCCGTTCACCCATTTTTACATCAAACACAACACCCACGGCAGCAAGGCCAAGATCGACCAGATCCGTTATAAAGTGGATATCAATACGCTGGAGCATCAGGAAGTAGATCACTTTGAGCTGAACGAGATCGGCCGGGTGATCATCACTACCGTGGAACCTTTGTTTTTCGATGCTTACAAAACCAATCGTCAAACCGGGTCCTTTGTCCT
Source organism: uncultured Lentimicrobiaceae bacterium (assembly GCA_964456625.1). GTDB lineage: Bacteria > Bacteroidota > Bacteroidia > Bacteroidales > F082 > Sulfidibacterium. The sequence goes on from CAYWBO010000097.1 coordinate 2,379, forward strand.
GATCGATCCGGTTACACATAACACCGTTGCCGTCGGCATGATCCTCGACAAACAGGACAGCAACCTGCTGCCCACAAGAATCACCGAAGATCAAAAACAAAAGATCGCCGTTGGCCACAGCCTGATAACAAAAGCCTTCCGCGAAAGACAATATGGACAGAAAGGCGCTACGCTCTGGATCACCGGTTTGCATGGCAGTGGCAAAAACGAACTGGCTTTTCTGCTGGAAAAACATCTGATCGAATCAGGCGCCAAAGTCGTTTTACTGGACGGGAAATCGATGCGTTCGGGCCTGTCGCGTGAGCTAGATCACAGCCCGGCCGACCGTGCCGAGCACCTGAGAAGAGTGGCCAACATCGTAAAGATCCTGAACGATCAGGGCATTCTGTGCATTTGTTCGTTTGCTTCGCCGGACGGAAACATCCGTGAACAGGTGGCAGAGATCGTCGGTCCCGACCGTTTTCATTTGATCTATATGGATGCCGATCTGGAATATTGCCGCAAGCATGTGGATGATAACCTGTATGAAAGATTTGACGCCAACGACGCCAAAAACATTCCCGGGCTGGATATTTCTTATGATGTCCCTCAGAGTCCGAATCTGCAACTGAAACCGGAACGCAATGCTGAAAATGTGGAAAAAGTGATGGCTTATCTACTGGAGAAGAAGATTTTTCCTCTCGATTAGTCTCTTTTATCTCGATGTCATTTAGACGGGGGAACGACTGAGAAATCTCATTTTACCTGGAAAAATTTTGTCATGTTACGCTCCTCTTTTGTCATTCTGACAGGAGCATAGCAAAGAGAAGAATCTGTTTTCTTTAATTACCAAATTGAGATACTTCGTTGCCTGCCCGTCCGGTTTATCAACCGAAAGATGGCAGGCGGACGCTCAGTATGACAAAATGTTAGTAGTATAAATACCACCCTAACTTCAGACCCCTCCTTCGTTTCCTGCTTTTTCAACATTTTTATCCCGATAGCGAAATCTATCTGAAATCTTCAGCTTACAAGCTTCATTTTATCTATTTGTAGTTCTGGCATCGTCAATTGTTAGTCACTAAATAATAATTAATTACGTTTGTTTTTCTAATGTTAATTTGTTAACTTAGCAAGCAAATAATATATCACCTAATAACCCAAACTATGAAACACACAATCCGCTACGACGACGAGCGCTATTTACTGCTTCAAACCATAAACGGGTACTTTACTACTGAAGAAACCAAACAATTCGGTCCCCGGTACCAGAAATTGCTGAAAGGAAAACCTTACCGGCATCTTGTGGTCGATTTGCGAAATGCAGGTAAAATGGAAAACCGCGAAACCCGTTTAGAAACCAATAAAATACTCAACGAAGCCGAAATTACCCATGTGGTCTTTGTGGGCGCCAATGCTGCACAACGCATGATTGCCAAAGTATTGATGAAACTGGGTTCATTAAATGCCGAGTCCAATTTTGTAAAAGACCTGGACGAAGCTTACAACTGGCTCAATAAAAGGAGGACATAATTATGAACGAAACTACTAAAGATTTAAAAAAGCGCATCAATCATATCGAAGATGTTTTAGCTTCGGTAGCTGCCGGTGATTTAAATGCACGGGTCAACAGCGAAACAGAGGACGACCTGAGCGGAATTGAAGCCGCCATAGATTTGCTTATCGACGACCTTACAGACGAGCTGAAAAAGCGTGAAATCATGCAAAAAGAGGTTGAAGACAAACTTGCCAAGATTCAGGAGCAACAAAAGACCATCCTCCAGCAACAACAGGACCTGCTGGAACTCTCGAGCCCTGTGTCCAAGGTTTGGGATAATGTACTGATCCTTCCGGTCATCGGCACACTCGACAGTCAACGGACACAGGTAATGATGGAAAATTTACTGGAAAAAATCGTAGAAACCGGTTGTACCATGTCCATTCTGGACATCACCGGCGTCCCCACTGTAGATACCCAGGTAGCTAACCACTTGCTAAAAACCGTAACTGCTGCCCGGTTGCTGGGCGCTGAATGCATTATTTCTGGTATCAGCCCGGCCATTGCACAGACAATCGTTCACCTGGGCATCGATTTGTCCTCCATCCGTACAAAGGCCACACTTCAGGATGCTATGATCTTTGCCATGAGACAAAACAAACAATCAGAAGGAGTTAAACTTCAATCGCTGTTTGCCGAATCTGATGAAAAAAATGAATAGATGAATACCGATTTACAAGAAAAACGCATTCCCATCATTAAAATTGGAAATTTTCTTATCGTTTCCATTCAGGTGGATATGCACGACAAGTTAGCCCTGCAATTACAGACGCAAATACTCGAAGAAATTGCAAAATACGGAGCCAGGGGGGTACTCATCGATATCTCCGTATTAGAAATGGTCGATTCCTTCATAGGGCGTATGCTTTCAGGTATGGCAACCATGGCCTCTATTATGGATGCGGCGGTTGTCATTGTGGGTATGCAGCCTGCTGTTGCCATCACACTCGTTGAACTGGGACTAGAAATGCCTGGTGTTGACACGGCCCTGAACATGGAAAAAGGCATGGAAATGTTGGAAAAAAGAATCCGTGACCAGAATTGGGAAGGTTTTTAATGTAAAAAACCATGCTTGAACTGATAACCGATAATACCCGGACTGTACTCGAAAATCAAATCCTTGAAACCGAGTACGACATTGTTAGAATTCGACAATTGATTCGGTTTCATGCCAAAGGAATGCAAATGGGGATTGTTGACCAGACCCGTATTACCACAGCGGTCAGCGAACTGTTAAGGAATATGTACAACTATGCCGGGGGCGGCGAAATACTGATTGAAACGGGTCTTGTAGAAGGAAAGACGGCACTCATCATAACTTGCACCGACCATGGCCCAGGAATTGAAAACCTGGAAATGGCCATGAGCGACGGTTATACTTCTGGGTCGGGGTTAGGGTATGGACTCCCAGGTGCGAAACGGTTGGTAGATAAATTTGAGATAGAGACAAAAAAAAATGTGGGAACAACCGTAAGGCTGATAAAATGGAAATAATCAGAAATCAAATATTAAGCCTGCCTATTGACGACGAGTCCGACGTTGGAACCTGCCGCAGAAAAGGAACCAGCCTGGCAATGCAAATGGGGTTTAATGAAGTTAAATCAGGAGAAATTGCCATTGTAATTTCAGAGTTAGTGACGAATGTACTACAACATGGCGGCGGTAAGGGAAGAATTGTGATCTATCAGATCGAAGATCAGGAAAAGCAAAAAGCCATTGAGATTTGGTGCTGCGATGCAGGGGACGGAATCGCAAATATCCAACAATCATTACAGGATGGTTTTACTGAAAAAAATTCATTAGGCATTGGGATGGGTACCATCAGGCGCTTTTCTGACGAGATGGAGATCAATCCCGAAATATCGCCTTTGCTAAAAGAAAGCCTCTATTCTGATGCCCATAATTACGGCCATTGTATCCGAATATTAAAAAGACTCCCGGGGAAAAAATGGATTGGCATGAACAGAAAACTGACTGTCGGGGCAGCATCACGGTGCCATGCGGGGGAAACACTAAATGGAGATGCTTTTTTAGTCATCCATCTTAGTGCTACCCTTACCGTGGCAGCTGTAATTGATGGGCTGGGTCACGGTAAAGAAGCCAACCTGGCCTCGGAACTCATCAAGGAAAACATTTTGTTAAACCCGGATTTACCTCCCGACAATCTGATCAGTCATATTCATAACTCCGTTCGCGGAACAAGAGGTGCTGTCATGAGTGTTGCCCGTATCAACACGGAAACTAACAAGTTATCTTTTTCAGGGATCGGTAATATCGAAAGCTTTGTTGTGACAAATAAAAAAAAGAAAACATTACTGTCCTTTGGCGGGATTGTGGGTCACAACATACGTACCCCAAAAATATTTGAATATGATTTTGAACCGGGGGACGTGCTTTGTATGTTCTCTGATGGCATTACCACAAGATGGAAATCAGAGGATATCGACTGGGGAGCTCCTCCTCAAAAAAACACTGAATTAATCATTAACGAATACTCACGAATCAATGATGACGCTACCATTCTTATCATCTGCTACACTCAATAATGTGGGTGAAATTCAAATACAATTGGAAGCGGATGTAGTCAGAGTGCGCAACATAGCTACTATCCTATCACAGGAATTGCAGTTCGACAGGACTACCTGTATTCGGATTGGGACAGCCGTATCAGAACTGAGCCGGAACATGATTGAACATGCGAATGGAGGCAGCATCACTTTTTATATAGCAGAAAGAAGAGTGAAATCAGCAGGCATCGTTATCGTTTTTGCCGACAGGGGAAAAGGAATAGAAAACCTCGAACAAATCGAATCCGGAAAATACAAATCGAAAGTTGGCATGGGGGTTGGTCTCCTCGGCTCCCAAAGACTAATGGATGATTTTCATATCCAGTCAATAAAGGGAAAAGGCACCACAATTACTATTGCCAAGTGGTTGCCCCCACTTGCACTATCCCTTCCTTCTAACAAGATCAGCGACATTCAACAGGCATTTAAAAGACTCATAGCACGGGGTGACGCCAGCATGGTCGAAACGATCAACAAGCAAAATAACGAACTCTTGTTTATCCTGAAAGAGCTCCAGGAGCGGAAGAACGAAATTGAAATTATCAATCAGGAATTGGAAGAAACCAACCGGGGAATAGTAGCCCTGAATGCAGAACTGGAAGACAAGGCCGTAGCCATTGAAAAAGCAAGGACCGAAGCGGAAAATGCCAATAAGGCCAAAAGTGAATTTCTTGCCAATATGAGCCACGAAATACGAACCCCTATGAATGGCATTACCGGAACGCTGGATTTGGTGTTGGCTTCTGATCTTACGGAAGAACAAGCACAGTTTCTCACCATGGCCAAAGAAAGTGCCGACATCCTGCTAAGCCTGCTCAACGACATTCTTGATTTCTCAAAAATTGAGGCAGGCCAGCTGGAACTGGAAGAAGTCGATTTTCAGGTACGTAATGTAATCGAAGGCGTTTCAGATGTGGTCATTCAGAAAATTGAAGCCAAGAACCTGGAATTGAATATCCTCTTCGATGATGCTATCCCAAACTATGTGGTGGGCGATCCAGGGCGACTGCGACAGGTAATTATCAACCTGGTCGGAAATGCGATAAAATTCACCGTAGAAGGCGAAATAAACATTTCTGTTCACGATCATTCAGAAGCTGTGTCCAAAAAGAACCCTTTGGAGGAAAACGAAATTGAATTACTGTTTGCTGTCGAAGATACGGGCATAGGCATTGACAAAGAAAAACAAAAGACAATATTCAATAGTTTTTCACAGGCGGATGCATCCACCACGCGGAAATACGGAGGGACTGGCCTGGGCCTTACCATCAGCAAAAACCTGGTGCACCTTATGAAGGGAGACATGTGGGTAAAAAGCCAACCGGACAAGGGCAGCACATTTTATTTCACTGTCCGGGTTATAAAATCTCAACGAACAGAAAAAGTTGCATTTCAAATCCCTGAAGAAATCAGCAAACTCCATGTATTGATTTTAGACGACAATAAAACAAACGGTATCATTTTAAACAAAATGATTCAAAACTTCGGATTCAGTGCTGACGTATTTGAAAATCCCGTCATGGCGCTCGATGCATTTTCTGAAAAGAAAGAGACTGCTTACGACCTGATCATTTCTGATTATCAAATGCCAGGAATGAGCGGCTTTGAACTCATTGAAACGATCAGGGAAAAATCTTTAGTCCCCGCACTGATCTTAACACCCGTCGGGCTATGGAATGACAGAAAAACATTTCTAAAACTGAAAAACATCGAATATCTGACAAAACCCGTAAAACAAACCCTATTGTTCAATGCCATTATGAAGATCATGGGGGTCCTCGAAAGCACTGACAAAATGGAAAAGAAACAAGTCATCGACACAGGCCTGAAAAGGTTACAATCGCTTCCTGTGCAAACACGTGTACTGCTTGTTGAGGACAATATAATTAACCAACGCGTTGCAGCAGCACTCATTGGTAAAACGGGACTTCAACTGGATATTGCTGGAGATGGCGCTGAAGCCATCAAAGCATTGCAAGACAAAAGGTACAACATTGTGCTCATGGACGTTCAGATGCCCATCATGGACGGGCTGTTGGCAACAAAAAAGATACGTGAATTCCCTGAAATGAAGCATCTGCCCATCATTGCCATGACCGCCAATGCCATGAAAGGTGATCGGGAAAAGTGCATCGAAGCCGGCATGAACGATTATTTGTCAAAACCCATAAAAATGGAAT
>CAYWBO010000098.1:0-8553 GCA_964456625.1 uncultured Lentimicrobiaceae bacterium
TGTTGACTGGACCAAACAGTACAGCAAGGATTTGTTTTATGCTAATTAATTTTACTTCAATAAAAAAAACCGTCTGCCTTTCGACAGACGGTTTTTTATTGATAATGTGAGAGTGTAAGCTGATTATATCACCTGTACTGCTTCCACGATTTTTGTGCCTTGATTTACGGCTTCTTCGTTTAACGGGAGCAGTTTATGATGTCTTTCAGGCAATGATTTTTTGATGCCTTTTACCACATTTTCCATTTTTACGATGGGCTTCACCTTCAGGTAAGCACCGAGGACGATCATATTGAAAATCTTGGTGTTTCCCATTTCGGCGGCTTTCTGAGCGCCTTCTACCTTGTAAATGTTGATGTCTGTCCGGGTAGGATGTTTGGTGATGCCGTTGGGATCATACAACAGGGTGCCGCCGGGTTTTACCGTGTTTTCAAATTTATCCATGGATTGCTGATTCAGGATGATGGCGGTGTCATAGGCACGCAGGATGGGAGAGCTGATACGCTCATCGCTGACGATCACTGTAACGTTGGCCGTGCCACCACGCATCTCAGGACCATAAGAAGGCATCCAGCTGACTTCCTGATTTTGCATGATTCCCGAATAGGCCAGGATTTTTCCCATGGAAAGTACCCCTTGTCCTCCAAAACCGGCTATGATAATTTCTTCAGTCATTTGTTGTCTTTTTTAGGTTAACCTATTTAATTAATTCGCCATCCACTTTGATGTCTCCGATCGGATAATACGGGAACATGTTGTCCTGCATCCAGTTGTTGGCATCTATCGGTGTCATTTTCCATCCTGAGTTACAGTTGGATACAATTTCGATGAACGACAAACCGGGTGCATTGTCCAGCTGGTTCTGAAAAGCTTTCTTAATGGCTTTTTTGGCCTTTCTTACCGCACCGGGGGTGTGCACCGCCTGACGGGTAACGAAATAGGTGCCGGGCAACTGAGCCACCAGTTCGGTGATCTTCAGCGGATTTCCCATGAGGGCGATATCTCTTCCGTAGGGAGAAGTAGAAGTCTTCATGCCCTCCAGTGTAGTCGGGGCCATTTGGCCGCCGGTCATGCCGTAAATACCATTGTTGATGAAGATTATGACAATCTTTTCACCGCGGTTGCATGCATGAATGGTTTCTGCGGTGCCGATGGCAGCCAGGTCACCATCACCCTGATAGGTGAAGACAACCTTGTCGGGCCACAACCGCTTGATGGCAGTAGCCAATGCGGGCGCACGGCCGTGCGCTGCTTCCTGCATGTCGATGTCCATAAATTCGTATGCCAATACGGAACAGCCTACCGGAGCCACACCGATGGTTTCGTTTTCTTTGCCAAGCTCATCGATGACTTCCATGATCAGCCTGTGAGTGGTTCCATGGCCGCATCCCGGGCAATAGCTGAGGGTTTTCTCCGTCATCAACCGGTTTTTCTGATAAACCAGGTTTTCAGGTTTAATGATGTCTTGAATTGCTATCTCTGACATGGTTTATTCTCCTATTAATTTATGTTCCAGCGCTTCCACCACTTCTTCAGGAGAGGGGATAATGCCTCCGAAACGCCCGAAAAATTCAACTTTTACTTTTCCGTTCACGGCCAGTTTTACATCTTCTACCATCTGACCGGCGCTCATTTCCACCGACAGGAATCCTTTTACACCTTTACTGACCAGTTTTTCGATCTGTTTTGTGGGGAAAGGCCATAAGGTGATGGGTCTGAGTAAACCGACTTTGACTCCCTTTTCGCGAAGCAATTGCAGGGCCTTTTGAGAGATGCGTGCGCTGGAACCATAAGCAACGATCACATAATCGGCATCTTCACACCGAATTTCTTCAAAACGAACTTCGTCTTCGGCGATCTTTTGATATTTTTCCTGTAAATGAATATTGTGTATTTCCAGTTTGGCAGGATCGAGGTCCAGTGACGTCATGATCCTGCGCTGGCCGCCTTTGGGTTTACCGTTGGTAGCCCAGGGATACCGTGCTTTGATCTCTTCATCTTTCATGCGCGGAATGGGCTCGAAGAGTTCCACTTTTTCCATCATCTGGCCGATGGCACCGTCCGACTGGATCATGACAGGATTCCTGTATTTGAAGGCCAGGTCGAAGGCTACCGGAACAAAGTCCGACATTTCCTGAACGGAGGAGGGAGCCAATACGATCAAACGATAGTCTCCGTGTCCGCCGCCTTTGGTAGACTGGAAATAATCGGACTGTGATGGCTGGATGTCGCCCAAACCCGGGCCGCCGCGAACGACGTTGGCTACCACCACCGGGATTTCAGCGCCTGCGATATAAGAAAGGCCTTCCTGCATCAGGCTGATGCCCGGGCTGGAGGAAGAAGTACATACTTTTTTTCCTGTGGCTCCACCGCCGTAAAGCATGTTGATGGAGGCGACTTCGCTTTCTGCCTGAAGCACCACCATACCGGTCGTTTCATGGGGCTTGGCAGCGGTTAAATATTCTATAACTTCCGACTGAGGGGTAATAGGATACCCAAAGTAACCATCGGCGCCGGCCCGGATCATGGCTTCGGCCAAGGCTTCATTACCCTTCATTAATCTTAGTTCACCCATATCTTTTAATGTTTTAATAATTAATTGACTTTAACCCTGTAAACAGTGATCACTCCGTCAGGGCAAACAACGGCACAGTTGGTGCATCCGGTACATACATCCGGTTTTTCCATGTAAGCATAATGATACCCTTTGCCGTTCACTTCTTTTGCCAGCGCAATGACATCGGTAGGGCAGGTAGGAATGCATACTTCGCAACCTTTGCACTTTTCGATATCCACCACGATGGCGCCTTTCAGACTAGCCATACACTTAAATTTATATCGTTTGCATTAATTTGCCACGAAATTACAATTTATGCACCAATTTTTGCTAGGTGATTTACGGATTTTGGGAGAGGTTGCCTATTTATAATAAATATAAATATTACAACCGCTTAATTTACAGGTTGTTGTAATTTAAGCGGCTGCAAGGGGGTGTAATAGCGAGATACCGGAAGACGACTCTACCAGATTTTTTGTCCTTCTGCCTGCAGCAGATTGTAGTGGTTCAGGGTAAGCTGGAACAACTGATAGGAATATTTCAGCTCAGCCTGGGCCAGTGCGGTTTCCGTGTCCAGTAACGTGGTATTGGTGATGGAACCGCTTTCATACAGCCCTTTGGCCTGTGCGATGGCCGCTTTGGCCTGGTTGATTTCCTGCAGTGCCGTTTTGATTTGTACTTTGCTGTTCCTGTAATCCAGTAAGGCTTTTTCCACTTCAGTACGAATGTTATGTTCCAGTGCCGTGCCGTGATCGACAGCAGATTGAATTTGCCAGTCGGCCGTAGTCAGCTTGGACTTCTTAAGGAAGCCGTCAAAAACGGGAATGTTTGCGGTTAGCCCCACCACATAATTGGCCCGCATTCTGGGCAGATTATCGGGATAACCGTTCTTCACACCTGCCTGTCCGAAAGCGCTCAGTGTAGGCATATTTGATTTTTCAATAACGGCTTTGTTCAAGGTAGCTGTTCTCGTATACAGTTTGTTCAGCTTCATTTCTTCTCGTTGGGTATAAGCCCTACGGATCAGAGAATCCAGTGTGTACTGTGTGGAGGGTTTTTCCAGATTCCCTTCCACGGTGAATGTCTTTTCCTTGGGGAAATCCATCAGTGAGGCCAGGATTACCGCGGTTTTATTTTTCTGATTGAGGATGTTAACCTTTTCGTTCTTCAGCGCAATGAGCCTTACACTGGTGTTCAAAGTATCCAGCGCAATGGCGGAACCGGTGGCAACCAGTTTCTTGGCAACCGTTAAATGTTCCTCGAGGTCGCTGATCTGCTGATTCATCACATCAATACTTTGCTGGAGATAAAGCATCGTGAAATAAACCTCTGCCGTCTGGTAGGCCAGTTGATTTCTGATCACATTGATTTTTTCCGCAGCCGTGACTTCATTGGATTGCAGCAACTTCATGGTTTCCTTGCGCCGGTTGAAATCATAAATCAGGTAATCGGCCCCAAGATATTCGTTAAAATTATCAGCGATGGCCAAGGGGAATTTTGCCGATCCCAGAAAAGGAACGCTGATGGCAGGCGTGGGGCCCATGTGGCTATAGTTCAGGCTGACGGCGGCATGAGGCAAAAATGAACTGTTCAACTCATCGGCTTTTGCCTTGGCAATGGCCACCTGATCCTGGGCTTCCTTGATGAGCGGTTCATTATTCACCGCATAATGAATAGCCTGGTAGAGCGTCAGCTTCACGGGTTCCTGCGCCTGGGCAAAAACCGGATCCGAAGTCACGATCAACGCCAGCAGCGCTATTCCGGTAACTGAAATTTTGATGATTTTACGGATATATTTCATCGATGTAAGTGTTTTTTACTGGTTCTTAATAATAACATGGGTACCAACAGGACAAAAGTCAATGCGGCTCCGATATAGAAATCATTGCTGATTCCCTGTACAAATGCCTGGCCTGTAATATTCTTCAACAATAACATTTTTGCCTGTGAAAAGGATTCTGCATTATTGCTGCCTACCGCATGCATTGCAAATTCTCTAAGATGATTGTTAATATTATGGAAAAGCGGGGAAGTCTGATTCAGTTGTTCCCCGTAAATCTGTGTATGGAATTTTACACGTTGTGTAAGAATGGTTCCAAGGGCAGCAATCCCAAAGCTACCGCCCACCTGACGTATCGTATTGAACAAACCGGAGGCCTGAGCAAGCTGGGGTTTAGGAATATCATAGAGGGCAACGGTGGAAATTGGAGTAAAGATCAGCCCCATACCGAGTCCACGTAAATACAAGGGGAACATAATTTGGGCATGTGTGGTCTGCAATGATAAAAAGCTCAGCAAATACATGGATATTCCCAGGATCACCACGCCAATCACAATGGGGATTTTCGGATTAAACCGGTCTGTCAGCTGTCCTGAAATCGGGGCCACAAAGGCCTGCAAAATTCCTACCGGAAAAAATACAAGCCCTGCTTGAAATGCGGTGTAACCCAATGAATTTTGCAGATAAATCGGAAGCAGGAATGCGTTTCCGAAAAAGGCGACTCCAAAAATAAACATGGCTACCGTGGCCATCGCAAAATTGTAATACCTGAGCAGCCGCAGGTTTAATATCGGGTGCTTGATACGGAGTTCAATAATTACAAATATGACCATGCTTATTGCAGCGATAAAGAAGTTGGTCTCGATGAACGGAGAAGACCATCCTCCTGTATTCCAGTCTGAGTTTCCCGTAGCAAGTGCCAGCAGCAGTGCGCCCAGCCCTATGGTCATGGTCAGGAACCCACCGATGTCAAATTTCTCTTTGAGATGGCTTTTGTATTCCTCCTGAATGATCACCACGGCGACAATTCCCATAATTCCCACCGGGATATTGATATCGAAGATGGAATGCCAGGAGTAGTTATCTACCAGATAGCCACCGAAAAGAGGACCGAGGGACACGGAAGCCGCCGCCGCAATTCCCCAAAAACCCAGGGCCACCCCTCTTTGTTTTGGGGGGAAAACCCGGGTGATGATCGCCATGCCTACCGGCATCAGAAATCCGGCACCGGCACCCTGAATAATCCTGAAAACGATCAGGATATTTTCATTCCAGGAAAGGCTACAGGCAAGAGAACCGACGGTGAACAGCGCAAGACCCATGATATAAGTGAACTTATAACCAAAGCGGTCTGCAATCCAGCCGGAAGAGGGGAGTACCACTGCAAAGGCCAGCATATAGGCGGTCATGACCCACTCAATCTGGTCGACGCTGACGCCAAAGACCGCCATCATTTTCGGGAAGGCCACGCTGACGATGGTAGCGTCCAGCACGGCCATAAACGTCCCGATCATGACGCTGATGAGTACCAGCCATTTATTTGCAGAACCCTCCGTTTCCCAACCTAGATTAGGATTTTGCTGTAGGGCCATATTACTTTCCTTTTGATTTTATTTTCACTTTGATTTCTACGGACATCCCCGGTAACAAATCCACTTTACCACTCGGCGTTCCGCCTGTTTTAAAGATGGTCAGTTTTAAAGGAATTCGTTGGGAGACTTTCGTAAAGTTTCCGGATGCATTGTCAGGAGGAATCAGTGAAAACTGTGATGCGGTGCTGTTTCCGAACTGGTAAAAAATGCCTTTGAAGGTAGCGTCCGGAAATGCATCCACGGTAATTTCAGCGGTGTCCCCTATATGGATCTTATGTAACTGGTTTTCAGGTAACATGGTGGTGACCCATATTTTATGCGTACCGAAAACGGTGAAAATGCCTTGTCCCGGGTTCACAACATCTCCCGGCAATACCCATCTTTTGGCGGCTACACCGTCCATGGGAGCGTAAATGCTGGTGTGCGACAAAGAGGTTTTTAAGGTATGCAGATTGGAATGGATAACGGGCACTTTTGCCTCGGCCAGCATGAGCTCTACTTTGGCACTTTGGTAGTCTTTTTCCAGATTTTGATACTTTTCCTTGGGAATAAGTCTGGCTTTATATTGTTTTTCGGCCCGCTCGAAATTGATCTTAGCCTGCTCCAGTCTTACCTGGGCCAGCTGAATGCCCAGCTGAGCCTCTTTGAGGCTGACCCTGGCCTGTCGGATCCGTGCCACATAGTCGGAAGAATCCAACTGTGCCAGCAACTCGCCTTTTTTAACAGGATCGCCTTCGTGAATATATAATTTGACAATTCTCCCCGGGATCTGCGAACTGATGGTAACCTCATAAGCATCCACAAAGGCATCGTCAGTGGTTACAAATTCCGAGTGCTTGATATACCACCAGGCACCTACGCCAAGAATGGCTGCAATCAACAAAACACCAATGATCAGACTTCTGATTTTTCCTTTCTTCTGTTTTGGAGAATCTTTAATAATCTCTTGGTTTTCGTTTTTCATAAATATCTGTTTAAAATTTTATACTAATCGATTAATGTTTATTTCTAATTGAGAGACGAACGGGACGCGGGAATATTTTAAATGGAGGTTATCCCTTGTCGCATACTTCAATATTTTTCAGCACTTTTTCGAGTATTTCTATCAATTTGTCTTGCTCTTCTTTGCTTACGTCGTTGACCATCAGCTTGTTGATATCTTTCAATATTCCCTCTAGCTGGGGTGACAGCGTTTTGGCTTTTTGGGTGGCCGACAGCTGATATTCTCGTAAATCTTTTGGGTTGACCGTTTTTTTCAAGTATCCCAGTCGCATCAGTCTTTTCACATTCTTACTGACCGTTGCTTTGTCCAGATGGAAATTTTGTGCAACCTGTTCCTGGGAAATACCATCGTGGTTATGGATATACCATAACAGGAAAATCTGTCCCACATCAATATCATAATCCCGGAGTTTAAACTTCACAATTTGGATCGCCTTTCGGTGAATTGCTGAAATTAACTTTCCGAAAATGAGCTCGTTACCTGGTTCCATCATGCTAAATAGTTTACGCTACAACTAAAGTGCAAAATAAAATAATATTAGTTTACCATGCAACTATTTTTTTAATAAATATTTAGTTTTTAGGATATTTTAAAATATCCTAAAAATGCATGTTTAAATATATTGAAATACAGCATCTTATGATGATACCGCAAAATAATTTACGCGAAAGTATGCGTTGGCACAAGCAGGATTTATGGTAAAATGAAAGCATGGCAACAATTTTATCGCCCAGTTTTATTGCGGAATCTTTTGTATTACTGAGTTGTTTAATCCGATGCATTGGTCAGGATTTTATACTTTTGAAGTTTCATCACCTGTTGTAATATGAGCAGAAAACTGATCCCCCTTGAGACATGGAGCCGAAGGGACCATTTCAATTTCTTTTCGCAGTTTGAGGAGCCGTTTTTCGGCGTGACCTTCCGGGTGGATTGTACCCGGGCCTATCAGAAAGCCAGGGCTTCCGGCAGGTCTTTTTTCCTGTATTATCTGTACCGTGCCTTAAAAGCGGCCAATGAAATCGAGCATTTCCGGTACCGGATCACGGATCACGAGGTGTATCTCTATGATGTGATCCATGCGTCGCCGACCATCGACCGCCCGGACGGCACCTTCGGCTTTGCTTATATGGATTATGCGGAAGACGAAACGCTTTTTTATGAAAAGGCGCAGGAGGAGATCGCAAGGGTGAAAGCCTCGAAAGGTCTGGTGCCTGCCGTTTCGGGAGAGAATGTGATCCATTTCTCGGCCGTGCCCTGGCTGGATTTTACTTCCGTATCCCATGCCCGCAGTTTTTCCTTCCCGGACAGTTGTCCGAAGATCACGTTTGGAAAGGCGGTGGAGGAGGAGCCGGGGCGCAAAAGCATGGCGGTGTCGGTCCATGTGCACCACGGACTGGTGGACGGGTCCCACGTCGGCCTTTTTGCGGAACGGTTTCAGCACCTGCTGAATGCTTAATGCGCGGAACCGGCGAAAAAAGTTTATTTCTGCAACAGCATCTTTCCAACAAGTCGTTACTATCCCCTCCTTGGAGGTGTAGGGGTGGGTTTGGGAATGAATGCGTGGCTTTGCCCCAAACCTACTTCCTTTCTTTGCAGCGTCCAAAGAAAGGAACAAAGAAAG
>CAYWBO010000099.1:0-2655 GCA_964456625.1 uncultured Lentimicrobiaceae bacterium
CAAAAGATTATGCTGGAGAATCTGGCTTGGTAAGAATAGACCTTCTGTATTAAAAATACAGGCCTAAATACATCCTCGTTGCAAACGAGGACGGGTGGGGTTTTTCATTGTTTGATTTGGATTTTAGAAATTGTAATGTCATATTTGAATGTATTCCCAATATTAAATTGGCTACTATCACATATTGAAGATCGATATCCGCTATAAGTTACTTCGCTTCCAGGTGTAATGTCCTTTACTATTTCCTGATTGCAGATCATGTCAAAAATATACATTGGACCTGGTTGCATTTTATAGATATAGAATGTTCCATTCAACGAATCGTTTAGTAAAGTGCCTGTCAGATCTGAAACATAGGTCTTTTTTGCACTATCACATCCACAATTTTTCACGATTTTGTCTTTTTCACAGCTAAAGGCCATAAGGGTGATAAACCCGCACATAAGTAGGATTTTTAATATTGTTTTCATATCAATAAATGTTTAGTGAATTTTTGGGTTAACAAGCCTCAATAGAATTTATTCTATAAAAGTTTTTGTCCGTGAGCAAAAAGGGAATGCTTAGGGCGGGCGGAGCTTCGTTATAGTACGAAATAAGAACATCAGGTTTTTGGGCTTAAATAATTGGTGCTAAGGTAAATAATTATCTTCTAAAAAGCAATTTTTTCTATGAATTTTTGTTGATGAGAGGGAATTTTTTAAGATGGATTAGGGCTTCCGGATCAGAATAAGCGGGTTTTGGGAAAATCATTTTTTGGGAACGGAAATACAGTTAGGGGAGTCCATAAGGCTTTTACACTTAAAATTTTATATTTGTCATTAAAATTGCCCCATGAAGAAAGTTTTTCCTTTCATAAAAGAGCGACTGAGCCGGGACATTCCTGTGATGCTGATGACGGTAATTCAAAGGAACGGCAGCAGCCCGGGAAAAGTCGGGTTTAAAATGGCTGTGGCTGCGGATGGCGAAATTATCGGTTCCATCGGCGGCGGGACCATGGAACATGTGCTGGTCGAAAGGGCTAAGAAACAACTGCAAAATCCCACGGCCTTGACGCCGTATTTACTGCTTCAGGACCATGATCCGGATGCCAAAGACAACCGTTCGGGGATGATCTGTTCCGGAAGCCAGTATGTGGCTTTTTTGCCTTTGGAGCAGAAAGATCTGTCTTTGGTGGAACAGATCTGTTCCGCCCTGGATTCGGGTGAAAAGGCCGTTTTTCAGCTCTCCCCGAAAGGGATGACGCTGACGAAGGATGCGCAGATGCCCGAGCCTAAAATCAGCATGGTAAACAATCAGGATGACTGGGAATACCGGGAACAGATGGGCATGCCCGACACCCTTTACATCTTTGGTGGCGGACATGTGGGGCTTGCCGTCAGCCGGGTTTTCAGGAACCTGGGATTTTACGTGAAGATCTTCGACAACCGCGAAAACATCAATACGCTGAAGGAAAATACCTTCGCCCACGAAAAACAGATCGTTGATTACAAGGAAGTGGGAGTGCTGGTGCCTGACGGATTTAATGTGTATGTGGTTATCGTTACTTTTTCGCACAAAAGCGATCAGATGGTGCTCTGGCAGATGCTGGGCAAGAAGATCAAATACCTGGGCATGATGGGCAGCGAAATGAAAGTAAAAACCATTTTTGAGAAGCTGCGCGAAGAAAGCGTTCCGCAGGAACAACTGGACCGGGTGTTTGCGCCCATCGGACTGGCGATCAACAGTGCCAGCCCGGAGGAAGTGGCCGTCAGCATTGCTGCGCAGATTATCTCTGTAAAGAATGGCCAGTAACGCGTCAAACAAAATGTTACCGGCAATCGGAAATTTATGGAATGTTATTAATGACTAAATTCACACAGGTTCTGTTATACTGGAGTGGCAGGAAACGTAAGATTTATATTTTTGCACTTTTAAAATCTCATACCGGAGCATAACGAAAAGGCTATGCCGCACTACTTAAAAATAATTCAGGTCTTCATCCTGGCCGGGGTCAAATACTTTTATGCTCCGATTTACGGCGTCGCCATTCATGTTGGTTTCTGGTACAATTTCTTTGCATTGATAGCAGGCGGGACGCTCGCCTTCATGACGTACTATCATTTTTCGAAAATTGTACTGGTACTTTCTACGCGGCTGGGGCCTGTTTTTAAATCGGCGTTACCGGATTCCTGGTACGAAGCACGTCAGCGCAGGAAAATTAAACGACAGATCCGGAGAAGCCAGCGCCGGAAATTTACGTGGTGGAATAAATTCATGATTAAATTCAGACGCCATTACGGCATGTGGGGCATCATCCTGCTCACCCCGGTTTTTCTTTCCCTGCCCGTTGGCGCGTTTTTGCTGCGTAAGTATTACATCGGTAATAAGAAATCGGTCCCCCTGGCCCTGCTTTTTATCGTTATCGAAGGTTTTATGCTTTGTGTGATCTATTCGTACATTTTCAAAAAATAAGTTTCGGTTCCTGATCGTTGATTCTGAAACATTCCCTTCATCAGTTTAAGTTTTGAATTCATTGTGTTGTCTCCCCACAGCAGACTTGTCATTTCGCGACATAAACCTGTCATTTCGCAACATAAACTTGTCATCATGAGATACAAATCTGTCATCATGAAACACAGACTTGTTATCATGGAACATAAACCTGGCATCATGAAA
>CAYWBO010000099.1:2755-8392 GCA_964456625.1 uncultured Lentimicrobiaceae bacterium
ACGCCGGGGTTGAAGATGAGAGAATAAGCCTCCTGTCCGGCGGTTTTTGTGTTTTGATAATGATAAGCAAAACCTCCTATGAGCTGCAGCTGATGGTTGAAAACGTAATACCCCAGCTCGGAGTCCACAAAGTAATCGTTTTGAAAGGAACGGCCACCGGAAAAGCTGTTTTGATATTGCAGGTCGGTGTCCCAGGAAAGGTCGTCGGAAAACTGCCGGGTGAGCGCAAATCCCCCGGCATAGGAGGAAACCCGGGTCTCCGGACCGGGGACAAATCCCGGTTTCAGTACCGGCGCATACAGGCCGGACCAGTTTCCGCCGTAAATAAAGGATGCGGCAAATTTTTTATTATCGAAAAACAGGTATTTCAAACCAAAGGAAAGCGAACTCAGGTCGGAGGTGATGAACGTACCGATTTCAAAGTTTTTGAAAGGGCTGTAAGTGCCACGGAGAAATAATTCCCGGGAAGTGATCAGGCTGTCGTGGTTGGCCGTATAAAAGTACCGATTTCCGTGGTCGTTAAAAGCACTCATCGACGACATCCAGGAAAACGAAGGTTCTATTTCCAGATGATTTTGATCAATGGTGTAAGCATTATAGGTTGCCAGTTTAGAAGCCGAGATGCCGGACACCTGGGCAAAGGATTTCACACTGAAGATGCAGGCCAGAACGATAAAAAGTAACAGTTTCCTCACGGTTTTTCAATTATTTTTTTCGCAAAAGTAGCGGGTATTCCTAATTCAGCAGGTACCCAAATTCCGGTAATTAAAATCCGTGAACCCTTTATTTTTCCGGGTTCTCTTTCGGATAAATTTCGTCAATCATCTCCTGATATCTTTCGGCGATGACCTTTCTTTTCAGTTTCAGGGTCGGTGCCAGTTCGCCGGTTTCGGGCGTCCAGTTTTCACTCACCAGCCGGAAGATTTTGATCTGTTCCGTATGCCCCAGCATCTTATTGTATTTGTCCACTTCTTCCTGGTAACGGTCGATGACTTTGGGTTTGCGTACCAGATCGTTATTATCACGATAGGTGATATGGTGCAGGAAACACCATTTGTATAGATATTCAAAATTGGGAACGATGAGTGCTGCCGTCAGTTTCTGGTTGTCGCCGATGACCATCAGCTGCTCGATGAACATGGATTCCTTAAAGACATTTTCTACCATTTGCGGGGCCACATATTTGCCGCCCGAAAGTTTGAAGATCTCTTTCTTGCGGTCGGTGATGCGCAACATGTTCGTTTCGTCCAGCTCACCGATATCACCGGTATGAAACCATCCATCTTTGTCAATAGCTTCTTTTGTTTTTTTGGGATCTTTGTAATAGCCCTGCATCACATTGTCGCCCTTCACCAGCACTTCCCCGTCGTCGGCGATTTTTACCGTGACGCCTTTGGCCACCACACCCACCCATCCGAAACGGACTTCGGGATAAAAGCATTTGTTGGCTGCCACCACGGGAGAGGTTTCCGTCAGTCCGTAACCTTCCTGGACAAAGATGCCGGCGGCCCAGAAGATCCGCGCGAGCCGCGGTTGCAGGGCGGCACCCCCGGAGATGACATTTTTCAGAGAACCGCCCAGCGCCTCGCGCCATTTGTTCAACACGAGTTTCCGCGCCAGTGATAATTTCATGTTGTACAGAAAGCTCCGGTTTTTCGGATTCGGATCAAAAGCGTCGCCAACCCCTACGGACCAGAAGAAGATCCTTTTTTTCATCCCGGTCAGCTCTCGCCCCATCAGAATGATCCGGTCGTAGATCTTTTCAAAAACCCGCGGCACGGTAATAAAAGCGTGGGCTTTGATCTCTTTCAGGTTGTCGATGATGGTGTCGATGTTTTCGGCATAATAGATCTGCATGCCCACCGATTGCCACACGTAATTGCCGGTGCGTTCCAGAATGTGGCACAACGGCAGGAAACTGAGGGCCTTGTCGCCCGGTTGCAAACCGGAAAGATAGTCGTGCGCCATAAAAACATTACTGACGATATTCTTATGGGTCAGCATTACGCCTTTGGAAAGTCCGGTGGTCCCGGAGGTATAGATCAGCGTCAGCAGGTCATCTTCCGTGACATCCTCTCTGCGGCGTTCCAGCTCGGCGCGGAGCCTGGGTTCATTTTTCGCCCCGAGAGCTAAAATCTCTTTCCAGTGGCTGACATGTTTGAGCTCATCAAGCGAATAGATCGCTTCCAGGGTGTCGATTTCCTTTACAAAATGTTTCAGCTTGTTGTAGAGCTGACGGTCCGAGACGATCAGCAGCCGGGAATCGGAATGAGAAAGAATGTGCCGGTATTCCTCCAGGCTGATGGTGGGATAGATGCTCACATGAACACAACCGATCTGCGACATGCCGAAATCCATGAAATTCCATTCCGGCCGGTTGTTGCTGACGGTAGCAATTTTATCCCCTTTTTGAAATCCCATCTCCAGCAACCCCAGGCTGAAATGATCCACGTAAGTGCGGTAATCCTGTGTGCTGAAGGTTTCCCATCGGCCATGCCGCTTTACGGCAAGGGCTGCTTCCGACGGGAATTTTTCTTCCGCCTGAGTCAGGAAATCGAAAGTCCTTTTTATCTTTGTTGAACTCATGTTGATAACGGTTTAAAACCTGAACGATTGTTGTTTAACGTGCGATCTCATTACTAAAATAATAAAAATTTTTGCTTTTCGTTCAGTATTTGGAAATATTAACAGACAGACGTCGTTTATCTTTAAACTAAATCGGAAATTATGAAAAAGATATTGTTTTTAATGAGTTTTTTGATGATAAGTGTCATTACTTACGCGCAAGCCGTGGATTCGGCATCGTATCCGGTGGGAAAAGCCCCGTTGAATAAAGGAGATAAGCAAATTAATTTCGGTCTGGGTCTGGATACGGACGGGCTGCCTATTTATGCCCAGCTGGATTTTGCCGTCAGTCCGGATATCACCGTCAGTCCGATGGCGGCGTTAACGGCAGGCAACGCTTACAGTTTTACAACCATTGGCGTTCACAGTGACTACCACTTCAACAGCCTGTTGGACATTCCTTCCAACTGGGATTTTTATGCAGGCGTGAATCTGGGCTTCCGTTTTTACATGAGTTCACACAGCGGCACCGGTCCGCTGGATTTGGGGCTGCAGGTCGGGGGCCGTTACTACTGGAACAACGATTGGGGTATCAACCTTGAATTTGGCGGTGGCGCCGGATTTGGAGGCCGTGTGGGCGTTTCCAAAAAACTTTAAGCCCGCTGATTGGCCACATCCAGGTCAATTTCATCTTCACCCGTTGCCACAATACTGGCTACTGTCGTATCCCCGGTGACATTTACCGCAGTGCGTAGCATGTCGAGCGGCCGGTCTACGGCAAAGATCAGGGCAATGCCCTGTGCCGGAATCCCTACAGCAGAAAGCACAATCACCAGCATCACGATCCCTGCACCGGGAACGGCAGCTGCCCCGATGGACGCCAGCGTGGCTGTGACGATGATGGTCAGCTGCTGAGCGAGTCCCAGATGCATGCCATAAACCTGTGCCAGGAAAACGGCGGCTACTGCCTGATAAAGGCTGGTGCCATCCATGTTCACCGTGGCTCCCAGGGGCAGAATGAAGCTGGCGGTTTCGTTGGAAATGCCCAGCTTATTTTCTGCCGTTTCCATGGTGAAAGGCAGCGTGGCTGCGCTGGAACTGGTCGAAAATGCCAGCAGTTGCACCGGTGCCAGGGCCTTGAGGAACTTACGGAAATTGATTTTCGTGAAGAAGCGGATGAAAATAGGATAGATCACGAAGATCATTATCAGCAGCCCCAGGATCACGGTAACGGCATACAAACCCAGGGCGCCGAAAAGCGCCAGCGTGTCTTTGGGATGCGCTCCGGCTACGTCCACAATCAGGGCTGCCAGCAGTGCAAAAACCCCGTAAGGCGCACTTTTCATGATGATGTCGATAAGCTTCAACACAATTTCATTCAGGCTGACGATGAAATTCTTTACCGGTTTGACTTTTTCCGCAGGCAACAGAACCATGGCGATCCCGAACAAAATGGAAAAGAAGATGACCTGAAGCATCTTGGTGTTGTCGGTAAAAGATTTAAAGATATTGGAAGGCACAATGTCCACCAACGGCTGTAACGGTGATTCCTTTTTCAGCCCTTCGGCCTGTGATTGCTGTTGGGCCAGATTTTGTGCATATTTCTGGTTGAACTCAGTAGCTTTTTCTTTCGGAAAGACTTTTCCCGGATCGGTGAGGTTCACCAGGATCAGCCCTACCGTAATGGCAATGACCGTAGTCAGAATGTACAATCCCAGCGTTTTGAGGCCGATCCGCGAAAGCCGGGAAACATCCGTCAGGCTGCTCACGCCGCTGATCAGCGAGACGATGATCAACGGAACAGCGATCAGTTTCAGCAGGTTGATGAAAATGGTCCCGAAGGGTTTGATGTAGAAATTGGTGAATTCAATCCAGTGAAATTGCACGGCCAAAAGGCCCCAGACAATGCCCAGCGCCATCCCGATCAGGATCTTCCAGTGGAAAGCGAGTTTTCTTTTCTTCATATCGAATCAGGTAAATTTAAAGCAGGAAAAATCCATAGAAAGTATCAAAATTAGTAAATTTGTTTATTATTGGGTTTTTAAAATAAAGACGCATGGCAACGCCGAAAAAAATTGGAATCTTAACGGCCGGTGGCGATTGCCCCGGGCTGAACGCCGCCATACGGGGTGTGGGCAAAACTGCGATTTTGAAATACGGAATGGAAGTGGTAGGGATTTCTTCCGGCTATCTGGGATTGCTGGAGAAGGACTACATCCCGTTGGACGAAGCTTCCCTTTCGGGGATATTGACCCTAGGGGGAACGATTTTGGGGACTTCCAGAGAAAAACCGTTTAAAAAACATCATCAGCTTGCCAACGAAAAACCGGAGAAGATCAAAAGGAATTATCTGGAAGCCGGTTTTGATGCCTTAGTTTGTATCGGTGGAAACGGGACGATGAAGACGGCGGCTTTGCTTGCTGAACAGGGACTCAACGTTATCGGAATTCCCAAAACCATCGACAATGATGTCTATGGTACCGACCAGACTTTCGGATTTGATTCCGCGCTGCTGATTGCCACCGATGCCATCGACAGGCTGCATTCCACCGCCAACTCGCACAAGCGCATCATGGTTATTGAAGTGATGGGCCATCATGCCGGATGGCTGGCCTTGTATGCCGGCATTGCCGGTGGCGGCGATGTGATCCTGATTCCTGAGCTGGGCTACGACATGAAATCGGTGAACCGGTATCTGAAAAAAAGGATGAAATCGGGCAAACCCTATTCGATTGTTGTGGTAGCAGAAGGGATAAAAAAACCGGCCAAATCATCAGCTGCAGTTTATGTTGCCAATAAAATTGAAGAGGGGGTGGGAGTAGAGACGCGCAATACCATTTTAGGATATATTCAGCGTGGGGGGAGTCCGTCTCCGATGGACCGAGTGCTGGCCTCACGATACGGTGCCCGTGCCGTGGACCTGATCGCCAACGAAGATTACGGCAAGATGGTGATGAAAGATGGAGATGCGATTGGCGTCATTCCGTTAAGCGAAGTGGGCGGAAAGCTGAATCTGGTGCCTGCCGACCATCCGCTGATTGAAAGAGCCCGCGGCTTCGGCGTCAGCTTCGG